>DASWYM010000502.1:0-3038 GCA_036404975.1 Chitinophagaceae bacterium | reverse complement strand
TCATACTTCTCTACCAGCAGCACATCTTCGGGATTAAAGCGCTGGGTCAGCTCCTGGTCGGTGATCTCGTAAGTACCGTTGCTATAGATCACCAGGATCTTGTCTTCCGCATCAAAGTCACCCAGGTCTATACCCTTACCCTCGTGGTTCAGGCGGCCAAACTTATCATCAAACCAAAGACGTATGCTACCCAGGGTAGCCACACCGGCTTCCTTGAACTTCACGGAGCGTACCGGGTATTTGGTCACCTGGTTACCCATGCTGCTGCGGCTCTTGATCTCCAATTCTTCGAAGTAAAATTCAAACTCCTTATTCCGGGCTGTACAGTTGGGGCTCAGCACCACGCGCACCACTTCGGCTTCCCCGTTAGGGTTGGCTGTGAAGTAGTGTACCTTACTGCGATCGTGTCCCTTGGTAAGATCGTACTCCTTATCCCGGGTAATGCCCGTTACGTTAAAACGCTTGGCATAGGAAACCCCATTCTCCCCGTCGGAATAGATCATGTTATACGTAGTACGGTCGTCTCCTTTGCGGAATACGGCAGCATAGATGATGTCCTTACCGATGAACACCTTGTCCTGCACTTTGACCACTTTCATCACACCGCGCTTGGTAAAGGCGATGATATCATCCAGGTCCGAGCACTCCACCAGGAACTCGTCCTTTTTCAGGCTCGTTCCAATAAAGCCTTCTGCCCGGTTGATGTACAGGCGGGTATTGGCAATGGCCACGTGCTTGGCCTCGATCACTTCAAACACCTTGATCTCCGTCTTGCGTTCTTTGCCTTTACCATACTTCTTCAGCAGTCCTTCAAAGTAGGCAATGGCATACTCGGTCAGGTGGGCCAGGTCATACTTTACCTGCTTGATCTCGGCCTCCAGGTTGCGAATCTGCTCATTCAGTTCATCAATATCCAGGCGGTAGATGCGGCGTACCGGCTTTTCCGTCAGCTTCAGGATATCCTCACGCGAGATCTCCCTTTTCAGCTTGCTCTTAAACGGGCCGAATGCTTTATCGATTGCCGCAATCACCTTGTCCCAGGTCTCGTGCTTCTTCTCTAACTCCTTATATATCTTTTCCTCAAAGAAGATCTTCTCCAGCGAGGTGTAGTGCCACTTCTCCATCAGCTCGCTAAGCTTGATCTCCAGTTCCCGCTGCAGCAGCGCCTTTGTGTTCTCCGTGGAGACACGCAACAGCTCGTGCACGCTTACGAAGTGCGGCTTCTGATCAATGATCACGCAGGTGTTGGGGGAAATGGATATCTCGCAATCGGTGAACTTGTAGAGGGCGTCAATGGTGATATCGGGAGAGATACCCGGAGCCAAATCCACCTGCAATTCCACTTCGGCTGCCGTATTATCGGTAACCTTTTTGATCTTGATCTTGCCCTGGTCGTTTGCCTTTACGATGCTGTCGATCAGCTGCGTTGTGGTCACTCCATAAGGGACGCTCTTTATCAGGAGGGTCTTCTTATCCAGTTCTTCAATGTGGGCGCGCACCTTTACCTTGCCTCCGCGACGGCCTTCATTGTAGTCGGTCACGTCAATCATAGCGCCGGTAAGGAAGTCAGGGTAGAGGTCAAACTTACGACCTTTGAGGTACTTGATGGAAGCCTCACAAATCTCCACGAAGTTGTGCGGGAGGATCTTGGTGGCAAGGCCTACAGCAATACCCTCAGCCCCATGGGCCAGCAGCAATGGGAACTTGATAGGCAGGGTAACAGGCTCGTTCTTGCGCCCATCGTAGCTCAGTTGCCAGTTGGTGGTCTTGGCGTTGAACACCACGTCCAGGGCAAACTTGCTCAGGCGGCCTTCGATATAGCGGGCCGCAGCGGCATCGTCACCGGTGCGCACATCGCCCCAGTTACCTTGTGTATCGATCAGCAGGTCCTTCTGTCCCATATTGACCAATGCATCACCAATGGAAGCATCCCCGTGGGGGTGATACTGCATGGTCTGGCCGATGATGTTGGCTACCTTGTTGTAGCGGCCGTCATCCATTTCTTTCATGGCGTGCAGGATACGGCGCTGTACAGGCTTTAAGCCATCCTCCACAGCCGGCACCGCACGCTCCAGGATTACATAGGATGCGTAGTCGAGAAACCATGTTTTGTACTGCCCGTTGATACCGTGGTCAGTCTGCACATGCTCGAAGTTTTTGTTTTTCGTAGTACTCATTATCTATCGGTAATTATAAACTTTGATTTTCTTGTGGTTCAGCAGGCGCTTCCGCCGGGGCAGCCGACTTCAGCTTCACCTCGAAGTCTTTCCAGCCTTTAGCCGGGTCGCCGTTGATCTCGATCTTCCCTTCTTCCGCCAGGCGCTTCATCTGCCACAGCAGGAACACATCCCCGGTCTTGATCTTCATCTTTCCCAGGATGCTGCTCATGGCTTTCTGCCCCTTCTGCCATTCAGCCGTCAGGCCCTTCAGAATGTCGGCATCGTAGAAGGTCTCGTCCTTGCTGGCGATCTTCTTGCCTCCTTCCAGCATCCGCACCGCCCCATTCTCAGTGGTCAGGCGCTTCCATTCATCCGGATCTATCTCGAACTCGCTGAGCGTTACCTTGCGGCACAGCTTCTTGGCCTTTAAATACTCCTTCGGCTGTATTTCGTGCAGCTGGGTGGGATAGAACAACTGCCCCTTTTCATTGATAAAGGGAAGGTTGTTCATGTAAAGCACTTGCACGCGCCCCTGGTAGTCCTTCAGTTGCGCGATCAGCCAGTAGTAGCCGCAGACGTCATGGGCGTTCTGTCCCATCCAGATCCAAACCTCCTGGCGCTCGTTCTCATCCAGTGTCTTTTTCAGGTTGTGCACCGTCAGGCGGTCATCGATCATATCGGTGAGCTCCACGCTATACGGCGAATACGCCAGCAGGCTTGTCCACCAGGCTTTCCGCTGTTGCCAGCCTTCAGCATCATAGATATTTTCAATAGGGCCTACCGCGTAATCATCCTTTATCTCTACGACCTCACCCTGCAGGGTCTCGTCCAGCTCAAAGGCTTGTTTCAGCACCCCTACATCGGCCTGCTGAAACACCA
>DASWYM010000501.1:0-20408 GCA_036404975.1 Chitinophagaceae bacterium | reverse complement strand
TGGCCATAATGCCAACGGTGTAGAGCAGGCCTATATTAGAGCCAAAGAAATCTTTATAAGTAGCGCCGGTATAACCCATGAGCGCCGAGATGTCCATCTGCAGCATGAGGAAGATGCGGCCCAGGTCAATGGGGTTCAGCGACGACAGCACGAGGGTCAGTTTCTCGAGCGGGTAGTCGCTGAAAGAGAACAGCACCAGCAGCACCAGCCCGTCGTAAATGAGGGCAAAGTAGAACCACAGCATCAGCGCGGCACCAATACCCCTGGCCTTGTCCTTCGACAGCACGGAGGCCAGGAAGGCTATGGAGGTGAACACCAGGGTGAGCAGCGAACCAATGAGGATAAGCGCTATCCCGGTATTGTCGAAATGATAGAGCATGATCGGTACGCCTACGCCTACCAGGAAGGCCGCCACCAGCGAGGAAGCAATGCCGGCGTATTCGCTCAGGAGCACTTTCTTGCGGCTGAGGGGCTGGGTGAGCATCAGCTCGATAAACTCGTAGGAGTTGTACCAGTGGATGGTGGAGAACACCATGCTCACCAGGGGTACGACGATCAGGATAATATTGGTCAGGCTCATGACGGCCTTGCTGCTTTGCTCCTCCATCTGGAAGAGGCTCATAGAGACTACCAGCAGGAAGGCCGTGTAGGCCAGCGTGACTTTATTGCGGACAATGTCGTAGAGGACGTATTTGGATATTTTCAGCATAGCGGGTGTTTTACTTAGCGATTTTCAGGTAGGTTACTTCTTTTTTGTGGGCACCGTGCTTCATTACCCAGGCAATGGCCTTGCCCAGTTTCTCTTCGCCGGTTTCTGCCTGCAGGTCTTCGAGCGACTTGTAGAAGATCACCTTTCCTTCCTGCAGGTACACCACATCGGTGGTCAGCTCTTCAAGGTCGCTCAGTACGTGGGAGGTGATGAGAATGAGCTTGCCCTTTTCTTTCTCGCTGAGGATCTTTTCTTTCAGGATCTCGGAGGAGAGGGGATCGAGGCCGGCGGTAGGCTCGTCGAGGATGAGCACCTGCGGGTCGAAGAGAAAGGCCAGTGCGGCACTAACCTTCTGGCGGGTACCACCTGAAAGCGTACGCATAGGCTTTTCCAGCAGGGTGTCGAGCTTGAACTGGTAGTACAGATCTTCGTCCACTTTCTGCTCGCTGCTGCGCACGTTGCGGATCATCTCGAATATCTGGCCGATCTTCATATTGTCGGGGTAGCGGCCGATCTGCGGCATATAGCCGATATGGGCGCGGTAGGCCACGTCTTCGGTGATGGGCGTGTCGTTGAAGAGGATAGCGCCGCTATCGGGCTTTACCAGCCCGAGGATCGATTTAATAAGGGTGGTCTTGCCGCTGCCATTGGGGCCAATGAGCGAGATCACCTGTCCCTTGTTGAATTGAAGGGACACGTCGTTGAGGGCGTGCAGCTTGCGGAAGCGCTTGTCAATGTTTTTTACCTGGATCATAGTTGAATGGGTTTCATGCGGGGCAGTTCGTCGGTAAGATGGGCCGGTGTGAGGCTGGGGATGGCTTTTTCGGCCTTGTCCAGCAGCGACACCATGAAGCTGCGCAGCACCAGTAAAGAATTGGGGTTTCGTTCCACTACCATTGAGTACATGCTCACCGGGTGGTAAGGCACATCGCCCAGCCCGTTCTTATTCATGTCGTAGCCGTCGTACTTATCCCAGTAGTTGCTGTAGAACCGGTTGAGGAGCATCGTGCCGTTGGTGCCCAGGTCGAAGGTGTTGGCGAGGAAGTTGTTGTGGAAGAACGTATTGTCGTCGCAGGAGGCCTGCACCTTCATGGCCCAGCCGTTGGCATTAAATGTATTGCGCTCTACCGCGATGCGGTTGGTGCCTTCCATCAGGATGGCCACCGTGTTTTGGTAAAAGGTATTGTGGATGATGCGGCTGTCGGAGATCTCTTTGAGCAGGATGCCGTAGGCGCTGGGCCCCCAGTTGTGGTCAAAGATGTTGCTGTGCATGAGCACCTTGTTGGAGTACATCACTGCCACGCCGGCACCGTTGTCTTTGAAGGTATTGCCCATGTAGGCATTGTTGTGTGAGAACATGAAGTGCAGCCCGTAGCGGATGTTCCGTGTGCTGTAGTTGTTCTGGATCACCGAGTGGGTCACGAACTCGAAGTAGATGCCGTCGCGGTGGCCTTCGGTGTGGTTGTCTTCCACCAGCATGTTCTCGCACTTCCACAGGTGTATACCGTTGCCGCTGGTCTGTTCGCTTTTTGCATTGCCCTTTATGGTATTGTTGCGGATGATGGAGTAGGTGGTGTTGGCGATGTGGAAGGCAAAGTAGGCATTCTGCACCGTGTTGTTCTCGAGGATCACATTCTCGGCATCGATCACCTTCACGGAGGCGAAGTCGTTCATGGCCGAGTAGCCCGAGTTCAGGAAGCTAAAGCCTTTGACCACGATGTTGCGCCCTGTTAGGGTCAGCAATTCGGTCTTGCCTTCGCCATCCAGGGTGGGCTCGTCTACACCAATAAGGTATAGCGGCTTACCGATCACAATGTTGCCTTCGCGGTAGACGCCCTTCTGCACCAGCACGGTGTCGTAGGGCTGCGCCAGCTCAATGCCTTTGCGCAGCGAAGTGATGACCTTGGTTCTGCCCACCTCGATGGTGTTCGCCATCGCAGTATGAACGGAAAAGGCCAGAAAGAAGGTGAGTAGTTGTTTCAATGGTTTGTTCGTTTCAATAGTGTGTTGGTTCGTGTTACAGCGCGTTATAGAGGGCGTCCCAGTCGAGCACCTTGCCGGCCACTTCGGTTGCTTTGCTATCGGCTTCCGCTTTGCTGGCAAAGGCGGCGGCATTGCTGTTCATGGGTGACTTTAATGAAGGACTCACCACGAAGTGCGCCGTCTTTACATCGAGGAACTTTGCTTCACCTGCATGGTCCAGCATTACCGTCTGCGCTACGTCGGCTTCCTGAATTTTACCGGACTTATAGAACTGCACGAGGCAGTGGGCGTCGTCGAACAGGAAGACCTTGCCTTTTTTGGTGATCACTTCTCCACCAAACTTAGGGTCCATGATGGTCATGCGGCACTCGTTGCAGGCGTCTTTGCCGATGGTGATCGGCTGGGGCTCTACGGAGCAGGAGGCCAGGGTCAGTGCCGCCACCGAGGCCAGCACTGCTTCTTTGCGGTAGGTCTTTTTAACTACTGTTTGTTTGCCTGCGCGGCGCTTTTCCCACAGCCATACGCCGAAGAACAGCAGGCCGGCAATCACTACCACCCAACCGCCAGTGTCGGGGTAGGAGTAAGCATCGAAGTTCAGGAGTTGCTTGTGGCCGATCAGGGGCGGCTGGTACGAAAAGCCCGGCACCTGGATAGCGGCCTTGGGATCGAGGTTATGACCATAGTCGTAACCCCACTTGTAAAAGTCGGCAAGGGCCGCCGCGCCGCCCAGGCCGAGGAGGATAAGGTAAGCGAATAAGAATTTACGGTTTCCGATGAGGGCGACAAGTAGTCCAAGGGCGATAAAGGCGCCGACGATGTAGGTTAAGAAGCCGAATTCGGGGAACATATCGGCGCTAATGTGCTTCATGCCGATGTAGTGGTTCAGGCCATTGATGATTTCAACCTGGCCGGTAATCTGGTTTAGCCAGATCTGCATGGAGAGGCCTTCGGGATATTGGGGTGCTACGAGGTAGATGGCCCATACGGGGAGAAAGAAGGTAGCGATCATGGCAAGGGAGGCGGCGGCTACAATAATCCTCGAAGCATTGTTCATCTTTTTCATACGGTCTTTGTTTTAAAAACTTCCGGGGCTCGCACCCCGGAAGTGGAGTGTACAATGAAAAACTTATTTAGCCGGTGGCAGCAACACTCCGTCGATCACATGGATGATCCCATTGGAGGCGGGGATGCTGGCCACGATGGTGGTTGAGTTGTTGATCATAATCTTGCCATCTTTGTTGGAGATCGTGATGTTGCCTCCGTTCACCTGGCCCAGGGTCATTCCGTCCTGCATCAGCTCCTGCTTGATGATGCCCACATACACGTGGTATTGCAGGATGTCCTGCAGGTCGGCTTTCTTGTCTTCCTTCATCAGTCCTTCCACGGTGCCTGCGGGTAATTTGTCGAAGGCAGCGTTGGTAGGTGCAAACACGGTGAAGGGGCCTGCATTAGACAGGGCGTCAACCAGCCCGGCCTGCTTTACGGCAGCTACCAGGGTGCTGTGGTCGGCAGAGCCGGCCGCTACCTTTACCACATCTTTCTGAGACTCGTCGTCCTGTACGGCCGACTGGCCTACGGATAGTCCGGAGGGTGCTGACTCGGAAGTCTTGGCTTCGGTTGATTCGTTATTGCAGGCATTGAGCGACAG
Source organism: Chitinophagaceae bacterium (assembly GCA_036404975.1). Taxonomy (GTDB): domain Bacteria; phylum Bacteroidota; class Bacteroidia; order Chitinophagales; family Chitinophagaceae; genus Flavisolibacter. The sequence continues at coordinate 16,068 of DASWYM010000501.1, read as the reverse complement.
GGCTAAGCCGGCTACGGTGGCGAAATAGATGATCTTTTTCATACGCAGAGTTTAGTGAGTTTTATATGCAGTGTTTAGAAACGTAAGAAGGGCAGCTTTCGAGGGAAAGCTGCCCTTATGGATTATTAAGGTTTAGCGGTGCTGTCTCCCTTTGGTGCTGCAGCAGCGGTGTTGGTCTTACCGGTACCATAGCTCAGGGCTACGTTGCTTCCGGCAGGCGATACCCGGATATATCCTTGCATCTCCTGGTGCAGTGCCGAGCAGAAGTCGGTGCAGTAGAAGGGGAACACGCCGGTGCGATCGGGAGTCCACTTCAGGGTTTGGGTTTCACCCGGCATGATCAGCAGCTCGGCGTTGTTGGCGCCTTTGATGGCAAATCCGTGGGGAACGTCCCAATCCTGCTCCAGGTTGGTTACGTGGAAGTAAACATCGTCGCCCAGCTTCACGCCTTCGATGTTGTCGGGAGTGAGGTGCGAGCGGATCGCGGTCATCCACACGTGTACTTCTTTTCCTTTGCGCTCTACTTTGGTCTGGCCTTCACCTTTAGCCGCGTAGGGGTGTTCGTTCTCTTCGATCTTGTAGATCTTCTTGCTCTTCGGCATCAGGATGTCGGCAGGGATAGACTCAGCATAGTGCGGCTCACCGGTAGTGGGGAAGTCCAGGACGAGCTTCATCTTGTCGCCGCTGATATCATACAGCTGTGCGCTCTGGGTCAGCTCAGGGCCGGTGGGCAGGTAACGGTCTTTAGTGATCTTGTTGTAAGCCACCACGTATTTACCCCAAGGCTTTTTGGTGGGGCCTCCAGGTACGGACAGGTGACCGATCGAGTAGTAGGTTGGCACGCGGTCCAGGACTTTCAGGGTCTTGATGTCCCATTTCACGATCTCGGAAGACACGAACATTGAGGTGTAGGCGTTTCCTTTACCGTCGAACTCGGTGTGCAATGGTCCAAGTCCGGGCTTTTGTACTTCACCGTGCAGAACGGCTTCATACTTCAGTACGGGGATGCCATCGTAGTCGCCATCGTAGTTCTTTTCGGCAATAGCCTTCTGAATTTTGTCGAAAGAGAATACGGGGATCACGGCCGCCAGCTTACCGGAACCAATGATGTATTCACCGCTTGGGTCGGTGTCGCAACCGTGAGGTGACTTGGGACAGGGCATAAAGTACACCATATCAGGGAAGTCCTTCACGTTCAGCACCAGCACTTCTTTTTCGATGGTAGAAGTAGCGGTATGGTTCTTTTCGCTCAGGATGTTGTGGGCGTACTTCACGGCCACTTTCTTGCCTTTTCCGGCACGGGCATATTCCTGGGCTTTCTTCCAGTTCACTGCCATGATAAAGTCCTTATCCTTGGCAGAAGCGTTTACTTCCAGCAGGGTGTTGGCTTTCTCGGAGTTGTAGCAGGAGAAGAAGAACCAGTCTTTTGACTTGCCTTTACCGGCACGGGCCAGGTCAAAGTTTACACCGGGCAGTTCCAGCTGGAAGTCGATGCCCATGTGGCCGGTTTGCTGATCGATACCAATAAAGCTTACCGTGCCTTTGAAATTGTCTTTGTAGGTGCTGATAGGCACATCGGTGTTACCGTCTTCCAGCGGTACGCTGAAGCGGGTACCGGCTACTACGTACTCGGTGTTCTCGGTGATGAATGGAGAGGAGTGGTTGCCGGCACTGTTGGGGATCTCGAGGATCTCTTCGGTGCGGAAGGTGGACAGGTTGATACGGGCGATACGCGGGGTGTTGTTGGCATTACCAAACGCCCAGCGGCCATCGTGCTGGCCATCGGTGGTGGACAGGGCAATGTGGTGCAGGTCGTCCCAAGGAACGTAGCCGTGCGAGGTGTTCAGCATGGGCTTGGTTTCCTCGCTGTAGCCATAGCCGTTCTCTGGGAACTGCGAAAATACAGGGATGATCTTGAACAGGCGGCCGGAAGGCAGGCCATAGATAGCCATCTGCCCGTTAAAGCCACCGGATACGACATTGTAGAACTCATCGTATTTACCCGGGGCTACGTAAGCTTTAGCTGCGTCGCCACCGGCGGCAGCTTCGGCGCTCTTGGGTTTGCAGCTGTACAGGGTTCCTGCGGCAGCCACCACCAGGGCGCTGTTGAGTAAGAGTTTTGAAGGGGATAGTGACATATGTGTTGTAGTTAAAAAATGAGGGGTTATTTTTCTCCGTCGTTGCTGCGCATGAACTCCAGCACTTTACGGGCATCATCCTGGTTAATGTTCTGGTTGGGCATGCGCACAAGGCACTGCTCTAGTAGTTTTTGCGCTTCGGCGTCGGTCTCCAGCATCATGTCCACGTTGGTGATCATGTTGAGGATCCAGTGGGGCTCTCTTTTCTTGGTGACCCCTGCCCAGCCCGGGCCTACCAGCTTTTCATCGGTCAGCTTGTGGCAGGACTGGCACTTCAGTTCGTAAGTGCTCTTACCGGTGGCTACCCATTCGGCGTTCAGGGGGGTAGTGAGTTGCACATCCTCCGGCTTTATGCCCTGTGCTGCGGTGGACTGCTCCGTTGTAGCTCCGCTGTTCGCCTCTGCTTCTGTTGTTTCTCCTGATGATTCCGTGCACGCAATCATTCCCATGGACAGAGAGATGATCAGTGCTGTTACCATTGTTCTTCTTTTCATGTTTGTTTTTGGTTTTAGTAATTAAAGACATTCATATCTGCCATAAAGGATACTGGTGTCTTTAATGCTATCAAAATTATTCTGCGTACAAAGGCGGCTTCTTGATTAGCATCAGGTAGGGGGATGATATTAATCATCTCCGGGAGAAAGAGAGCCGGATACTTTTGAAAAATAATTAATCTGGGTATGTTGTTCTCTAAGTCATTTGGCTACGCCTTACGCGGTGTCTTATATATTGCCTTGATGCAGGATGAAAGAAAATGGATTCAGGTAGATGAGGTGGCCGGCAGCCTGGGTGTTCCCCGTTACTTCATGGGAAAGATCATGAAGCGCATGGCCAAGGAGCACCTGCTGGTATCGTCCAAGGGACCCTACGGCGGGTTCACCCTGAACGAGGATACGCTGAGCAAGCCGCTGCTAGAAGTGGTGGCCATTATTGATGGTCTGTCGAGCTTCCATAGCTGCGTGTTGCGCATGCAGGAATGCAATTCCGAGAACCCCTGTCCCATGCATGCGCAGATCGAAGAAGTAAAGGTGCGTCTTAAAGGAGTACTGGAGTCTACCACCATAGGCGATCTTCTGCGAACCGATAAAAAAGAATTCATTAAAAGCATAGCCACCCAATCGATCGATAGCATACTACTAAACCAGCATACGTAGGAGAACCATGCACCCTAAATACGAAGCAATGACCGTTTCTGAAATGGTCCGGCAGGACTATCGCATAGCCGAGGTATTCCAGAAGTGGGGTATTGATTACTGCTGTGGCGGTAATACGCCCTTTACAGAGGTTTGCCGGGAGCAGCAACTCGATGCCAGCCTGATTTACGAGGATATCCAAAAAGCCACCCATATCGCTCCTATTTCCAATCACCTTCGCTTCGAAGAGTGGTCGGTGGAATTCCTGGTAGACTATATTACCCATGTACACCATGCCTACATAAAGGATGAGGTGCCGGTGCTGTACCAGTTTGTAAGCACCTTTGTCCAGGGGCATAAAAAGAAATACCCTTACCTGGAGCAGGTGCTGGAGGTACTGGAAGAATTGAAGGATGAGCTCCTGGAGCACACCCAAAAGGAAGAGGAGAGTATATTTCCTTATTTCAAGCAGATCAGTACTACCTATGCGCGCCGCGAATCATACGGTGCCCTCTTCGTGCGCACCCTGAGCAAGCCTTTTGACCAAATTGAAAATGTGGAGCACAGGCGTATTTCGGCGCTCCTGGCAGCCTTGCGAAAGGCCGCCAATAATTATACGTTTGCAGAGGATGTGTGTCCCAACCACCAAGTGGTCTACCAGAAGCTCAGGGAATTCGATTTCGACATCCAACAACATAAACACCTGGAAGGCAATGTTTTATTCCCAAAAGTGCGGGTTATGGAAAAGGAATTGCTCCAACTATAAAGCAATCCTTAAGTTTGTAGGGTAGAAAAAGCCAATGTTTAAACTTTCAAAAGCTCAGGCTAATCTGTATGCCGCTATTTCATTCGTACTGACAATAGTGCTGAGCTACTATCTTCCGGAACATTCCATTACCTACACCGGCTTCCTGCTGGTGATCTTCCTGTCAGTATTTGTGAACGACAGAAAGTCTACAATTATAGCGGCCCTTATATCAGGGGCAGTGGTTATGGCGTTCCTGCTCTTTCACCCCTATATCGACCGGGATGCCATCAATACGACCAAGCACATCTTTGTGCTGGTGCTGATCCTGTTTTCCACCCTGATCGTATTGCACGTCAAAAGGCTCTACAACGACATGTCGTACGATAAGTCGCACATGACCTCCCTGTTTGAGAACGCCACCGAAGGCATCATCCTGACCAACAGTACCGGGACCATTATCCTGGCTAACCCGGCCGCCCTGAGGATATTCGATTACAAGGTGGAGGAGTTGGTGGGCAAGCAGGTAGAGGTGCTGCTTCCCAAGCGCTACCGTACGGGACATACCCACCTGAGGGATGGCTTTTACCATGCACCCGGCAATCGCACCATGGGATCCGGCCGCGACCTGTTTGGCCAGAAGAAGAACGGGGAAAACTTCCCGGTAGAGGTCAGTTTGAGTGCCTATAAGCAGAACAATAACCAATTCGTTATTGCCTTTATAGTCGACATTACCCACCGCAAGGAGATCGAGCAGAGCATGCTGCGCCAGCAACAACAGCTTGAAAAGGTGACCAATGACATCCGCAAGCTCAATACGGAACTGGAAGCCAAGGTAGAAGAGCGTACCACTATCTTAAAAGAAGCCCTGCAGCGCCTGGAAGAGTCGCAGGCAGAGCTGAGTGAGGCTTTAGATAAGGAGCGGCAACTCAACGAGATCAAAAGCCGCTTTGTGTCGATGGCCTCTCACGAGTTCCGCACGCCCCTGAGCTCCGTGCTTTCTTCTGCCTCCCTGCTGGCTAAGTATACCACTACAGAACAACAGACCAATCGCGACCGCCATATCAACCGTATCCGTGAATCCGTAAAGCACCTGAACGACCTGCTGGAGGACTTCCTGTCCCTGGGCAAGCTGGATGAAGGAAAGATAGGAGCCGTTTTTTCCGACTTTAACCTGCCCGAAGCGGTCCAGGATACAGTGGACGACATGAAGGGGATTGTGAAGGAAGGTCAGCAGATCGTCTATAACCACGATGGGGAGACATGGGTGTTCAGCGATAAAAAGCTCCTGCGCAACATCCTAATTAACCTGATCAGCAACGCCGTGAAGTTCTCCGAGAACAACGCCACCATACAGGTCAGCAGTTCCGCCCAGGCTGGAGAAGCTATCATTTCTGTACGGGACCAGGGCATTGGTATCTCCGAAGAAGACCAGGCCCACCTGTTCAGCTCTTTCTTCCGGGGGAAGAACGCCCTGAACATCCAGGGCACCGGCCTTGGTCTGCATATTGTAAAACGTTATGCTGATCTATTGGGCGGTACGTTAAATTTGCAAAGCAAGCTGGGCGAGGGTACCACCATAACGCTCAGGATTCCTATTAATACACATGACAATGGAAAAGACAATTCTAGTAATTGATGACAATAATGACCTGCGGGAGAATACGGCCGAGATCCTCGACCTGGCCGGCTATAAAACCCTGCAGGCCGTCAATGGAAAACAGGGCGTTGACATAGCCGTAAAGGAAAAGCCCTCCCTGATCGTATGCGATATTATGATGCCGGAATTGGACGGTTACGGCGTATTGCACCTGCTGAAAAAGAACCCCGGTACCAGCAATATTCCCTTTATCTTCCTCACGGCCAAGACCGAAAGGGGAGACTTCCGCAAGGGAATGGAAATGGGCGCCGATGACTACGTCACTAAGCCTTTTGAAGATATTGAACTGCTGAACGCCATCGAGGTGCGCCTGAAAAAGGCCGAGCTGATGGAGCAGAACTACGCCCCCACACCGCAAGGACTTTCCCAGTTCGTAAAGGACGTGAAGGATACCGGGATGTTGAAACAGCTGTCTGACCAGTACGCCGTGGAGCATTTCTCTAAAAAGCAGGCCCTCTACCAGGAAGGCAAGCGTCCCCGCTTCCTCTATTACCTCATCAGCGGCAAGGTGAAAGCCTTCAAAGTGCACGAAGACGGAAAGGAATACATTACCGACCTGTTCAGCGCCGGCGACTTTATTGGCTACACTGCCCTTATCGACGACAAGAACTACGACGACAGCGCCGTGATCCTCGAAGATGCTGATATCATGCAGATCCCCCGCGAGGACTTTCTACAGATGATGTACAGCGACATCAACATTGCCGCCAAATTCATCCATATCATCACCCACAACGTAAAGGAAAAGGAAGAGCGCCTGTTGAGCCTCGCCTATAGCTCCCTGCGCAAGCGCGTAGCCAAGGCCTTGGTGGACATCCACGAGAAGTTCAACGTGACCGGCAACAACAACGTTATCGAGTTCTCCCGCGACGATATTGCCCAGTATGTAGGTACCGCCACGGAATCCCTGATCCGCACACTCAGCGACTTCAAATCCGAAAAACTCATCGACATCAAGAGTGGCAAGATCTCCATTGTCAACCTCGAGAAGCTCAAGAACCTCCTATACTAAAGGAAATGCAGATACTGAAATAGCCGCCTCCGGGCGGCTTTTTCTTTCTATCTATAGAGGCAGGCCATGGGGTATCTCCTGCCGTTTCCCCATCATTCCTTAGCTGCAGGACAAATGAGCTGACAGCCAGGTAGTTACGGCGCAGGCCGGAAGCAGGGCCCTGTTTCTTGTACTCCGCACTATAGCAGTTGGAAAATAAGACCGCTTTCCATTTGGCACAGTGCTGCCCTCCATTCAGAGAGCCGGGAATAGCACTCCAATAGTACTGTAATAGTACATCAATAGTACAGATACAGTACATGTAAAAGGTACTATAAGGGTACTATTGCAGTACTATTACGATGCTATTGGAAGCAATCAGCTGGGGCTCTGAAGTGCACTGGCAGCAGGGGGCTGCTCCCGGGAGTGAATAACTTTGCAGCCCATACCCCGGTCCGGTATCCTCCGGCAGCGGTGATGGGTAGAAAGATGGAATTTAAAAGAAGAAGATAAGTTTAGAAAGATCCTGCCCTTTTATTGAAAGTAGTATAAGCGCCCTGCCAGGAGCCATAGCTCCGCACGTACCATTCACCCTCTTATTCCTCGTCCATATACTCGTCCAGTTCGCGGCGCTGCTTTTTGGTAGGGCGGCCAATCTTGCTCTGGCGCTTACCGGTATGGAACGAGGCCGATTGGTATTTCAGCTTGTCCACTTCTTCTTCCGGCGTCAGGTCGATGTAGTATTTGATGGCTTCCGAAAAAGCCTGCCGGTTGTGCAGCAGTCCGGTCACCTTGATGATCCACTTTTTAGCTTCGGTCTTTACTTCGTATTCATCGCCTACGCTGACGTTTTTAGCGGCCTTCACGTTTACCCCCTGCAGCTTTACCTTGCCGGAGTCGCAGGCGGCGGCTGCCAGCGTTCGGGTCTTAAAGATGCGGATGGCCCACAGGTATTTATCCAGGCGTAGCTTTTCTTTTCCTTCTGTCTTCACAATACGATGGTTTCTTTTTCTTGTTGTAAACGGTATAAGATATCCTGGTAGATCAACTTTCGGGCCTGCCGCTCCGTCATCCTAAACTTTACAAAAAGGTTGTAATAACCCGTAAGGACATACAGGAACATGCATAAGGCAGAGATGGACAGCAACTGCAGGGCGGCTTTCCACCAGCTTTTTTCAAAAAGCTCCCAGTAGTCGCCGGCCCAGAACACCAGGAAAAGGGAGAGGAAAATGGCATCAATCCAGATCCACTTCATCAGGCTTTTCTTCTCTTTCACCAGGGCCTGCCAGGCAGGCAGGTGCCCATAGGTGGTGGAGTCCATATCGAAGGAGAAGCGGCCCCTGCCTGCCAGGGTAGCTGTGTCTTTCCGGCGGTCGATCTCTGCGATCTTCTGCTCCAGGTATTGTTCTAAAGTTTTCCCCATGCCCAAATATAAAAAACAGGCGGGAAGCACCCTAACGATCACTCCTCATTTGTAAAGGCCACCGTTGTAGGAGGCATACAAGCTGTACCGGAAATAAGTAAATTAGTGGAAACATCAAGACTATGAAACTGCTTTTCTCCCTCCTGTTTTTGACTGCTTCCCTGTCCTTATCCGCCCAGGTTCTGGGGCCTGATGTGAAGAAGCAGATCGAAGAGAGCATCCGCAAAAGGGTAGAGGAGGACAAAGCCCGCAGGATGGGACCTTCCCACCCGCTGCTGAAGGTGGAGCCCCTGCGCGAACAGCAGGCGCGCCTGGTGCCGGATAAGCCCGGCGTCTATGGCCTGCCGCAAGACGGCATGCCCTGTATCGTTCCCGACACCAACGATATTGCTGCCATGCCCAATGCCGCTCCCCCGCTTTATCCCTACCGCAAGGACATGCCCACCAGGCCCCATAGAAAAGGTGCCACTGGCACCAAATAAAAAAGCCGGGAGCTTTACGCCCCCGGCTCTAAATGCTAATAGACTATTTCCATTAAGGGATTTCTCTTCCTAATTCCCAATTCCTATTCCCGTCCCCTCCGCATCTAACTCTGGGCAAAGAACTTATGGAAATACGGGATGGTCTCAATTCCCTTATAATAGTTCTCCAGGTTGAACTTCTCGTTGGGCGAGTGCAGGTTGTCGTTGTCCAGCCCAAAGCCCATAAAGATGATCTTGATGCCCAGCTCTCTTTCCAGGATCGAGCAGATGGGAATACTGCCGCCGCCGCGCACCGGTATGGGCGTCTTGCCAAAGGTGGTCTGCAGGGCCTTGGAGGCAGCCTGGTAGCCTTTGCTGTCAATAGGCGTCATATAGGGCTCGCCGCCATGGTGTTCCCAGGCGTTGACGGTAACCGACGGAGGGGCGATCTTTCTTAAATGGTTCAGGATGATCTCTGTGATCTTGGGAGAAGACTGGTTGGGTACCAGGCGGGCCGAGATCTTGGCAAATGCCTTAGAGGGCAGTACGGTCTTGGCGCCTTCGCCGGTATACCCACCCCAGATGCCGTTAACTTCTAAAGTCGGACGGATGCCGGTGCGCTCATTGGTAGTATAGCCTTTCTCGCCCCACAGCTCCTTTACGCCCAGTTCGTTTTTATACTCTTCTTCATCGTAGGGGGCCTCCGCCATCAGCTTGCGCTCTTCGGGGGTGGCGTCCACTACGTCGTCGTAAAAGCCGGGTATGGTAATATGGTTGTTCTCGTCGTGCAGGGAAGCAATCATCTGGCACAGCATGGTGATAGGGTTGCCTACCGCTCCGCCATAAGTGCCGCTGTGCAGGTCGCGGTTGGCACCGGTCACTTCTACCTGTATATACGACAAGCCGCGCATTCCTACGTCGAGCGAGGGATTCTCCATGCTGAGCAGGGCGGAGTCGCTGATCAGGATCACGTCGGCTTTCAGCAGCTCTTTATTATTGGCTACAAACTCGCCCAGGTTGGGAGAGCCTACTTCTTCTTCCCCTTCGATGAGGAACTTGATATTGGTCTCCATGGAGGCCGTCTTGTTCATGATCTCCAGGGCTTTCACGTGCATGTAGAACTGGCCCTTGTCATCGGCACTGCCACGGGCATATACCTTGCCTTCTTTGATCACCGGCTCAAAAGGTCCGCTGGTCCACAGTTCCAGGGGTTCGGGCGGCTGCACGTCGTAGTGACCATATACCAGCACGGTGGGCTTTGAAGGATCAATGATCTTTTCGCCGAACACTACGGGGTGGCCCTTGGTCTCCATCACTTCGGCTTTGTCGCAGCCGGCTTCCAGCAGGCGTTGCTTCACCTGTTCGGCGCAGCGGTGCATATCGTCCTTGTGTTCACTCTTCGCGCTTATCGAAGGAATGCGGAGCAGGTCCAGCATTTCCTCCAGAAACCGGTCCTTGTGCTGGTCCTGGTAGTCTTTCCATGCAGTTTGCATAATCGTTAATTTGTTAGTTGTATTGATTCGTTAATAAAGACAGCTAAAGGTAAGCGATTGTGGAATATGGTGAGTGGTGAGTGAAGCCGTGGAGGGAATATGGTCAATGGTTAAAGAAGGTAACAGGCCTTATTACTCACCACTCACCATTCACCACTCACCCTAAGGTCTTGTGCGTGGGTTCTCCCCTTCAGGGGCCGGGGGTGTGGTCTTGCCATTCAGACTCCTGGCCTTCATCACCGCGCTGCTGCCAAATAGGTTCTTGATCTGGTCAACGGCCTTAAAGAGTTCCAGCTTTTCCTCGGTATCGTCAAAGAGGCTCATTTGTACCGTCATGGGAATAAGGTGGCTGAAGCGCACGCCGAGCAGGCGCACTTTTTCGCCCTGCTTATACAACTTGCCAAAGAGGTCTTTTACCCTGGCCAGCAGCACATTGTCCAGGGCAGTATAATCAATCACTTCCTGCTTCGATACGGTTGTAAAATCAGCATAGCGGACCTTCACCGTCACGCAGCCCGTCAGGCGCTCTTCTTCCCGCAGGTCATAGGCGGTTTCTTCGGTCAGCTTGACCAGCTCGGTGTGCAGGAAGGTAGGATCGTTGCTATCCTCGTTGAAAGTGGTCTCGTGTGAGAGGGACTTTTGCTCGCTGTACTGCTCCACGGGGTTGTCGTCGATGCCGTGAGCCTTTTCCCACAGCCGGGCGCCCCACTTGCCGAAGCGGTATTCCAGTTGCTCCACTGGCGTCTTAGCCAGTTGCTCTATCGTGCGGATACCCATGAAGTCCAACTCCTCCTGCGTCTGCTTGCCCACGCCGGGGATCTTGTCCACCGTCTGGGGCCACAGGAAGGCGGTTTCCTTGCCGGCCGGCACTTCCAGGTAGCCATTGGGCTTAGCCTCGTTGGTGGCCATCTTGCTCACCAGCTTGCTCAACGAGAGGCCATAGGAGATAGGTAGTCCGGTTTCGCGGATGATCTTCTCGCGCAGCTCGCGGGTGTACTGGCTCACCCCGAAGAACTTATCCATACCTGTTAGGTCGATATAGAATTCGTCAATGGAGGCCTTCTCATATTGGGGAACAGAATCAGCAATGATGCTGGTCACGATGCGCGAATAGTGGCTGTACTCCTTATGCGACCCTTTCAGGAACACAGCGTGTGGACATAGGCGTTTGGCGGAAAGCGAGGGCATGGCGCTTTGGATGCCATACTTACGGGCTTCGTACGAACAGGCCGCTACAATTCCCCTTTGCCCGTCGCCGCCCACGATAATAGGCTTGCCTTTCAGATGGGGCGCTTTCAGCAGTTCCACCGACACAAAGAAAGCATCGAGGTCAAAGTGGGCAATATGGCGCAGGGGCGCGGTCACCGCCCAAAAATAGCTTCCCGGAGTGCAGCGAACAACTTACTTTAGCCAATAAACTACTAATTGTGGTCCCCGATCCGCTGCACTCGTTTGCCAATGCCATTCACTCCCTCCGAGAGGAGGAGTGGGAAGCCTTTCGTGCTGCCTGGCAGCCTTTCGCCTGCAAACGCAAGATCCTGCTTACCAGCAGCGGCGACACAGAGCGGTACCTGTATTTTGTGCTGGAAGGGGTGCAGCGGGGCTATTATGTGGGCGCCACCGGGGCGGAGGCCACCATTGTCTTTACCTATCCTTACTCGTTTTCGGGGATAGCCGACTCCTTTCTTACCCAGACCCCGTCGCACTACCACCTCGAAACCCTTACGGCGAGCGCTTTCCTGCGCACCACCTACCGGCAGGTGGAGGAGCTGATGGAGCGCTATCCTGCCATCCGGCAGTTGGTGCTTAAGGCCACGGCCTTTGCGCTAAAGGGCGTGCTCGAGCGGCAGGTCGAGATCCAGTGCTTTAGTGCCGAGCAGAAGTTCCGCCAGCTGCTGCGCCGCTCGCCCCACCTGCTCAACCTTATTCCCCATAAATACCTGGCTTCCTACCTGGGCATCGATGCCACTACCTTCAGCAAACTGCTGGGCAAGGTGCGCATCTGATATCTTGTAGAAAATCAATGGCTTTCCCTGCCCTCGTACCTAACTGCTTCAGGATGTAGCATTTGTCCATAGGTCTTAGAAGATATGCCTCCCTGCTTGGAGCTTGAGGCTTGAAGCTTGAAGCTTCTTCTTTGAATCTTGTTGCGGGCAAAGATTTTGCAATAGATAAGATTATAGTTTTGATAAAAACCAACCCATATGGCCAAGTTTAAGAGCGAAGAATTATTGAACGAGCTGCAGGAAGACGTCCGCAGAATAAAGGCAGCCGCCGAACATATAAGCGGAGCAGACTCCCGCAAACTAATCTACCAGACCCACCCGGAGAAATGGAGCGTGGTGCAGGTGCTGGAACATATGAACGCTTACGGGCGGCATTACATTCCTGCCATCGACCGGGCTATCGCTATTAAATCGGCCGAGCCTTCGGTTTGGTTCACCCCAGGGACGTTTGGTAACTATTTCACCAAATCGATGAAGCCGACCAATGTCTACGAGATCAAGAATAAGATGAAGACCATGAAGGCGTATTCGTTCCCCAACAGCCTGAACGTGGAAAAAGTGCTCCAGGAGTTCCTGGGCCAGCAGGACCGTCTTATCCAGCTGATGGACCTGGCCCGCAGCCGCGACCTGAACTCCATCCGCATTCCCATTACAGTAAGCAAACTCGTTAAATTAAAACTGGGCGATGTGTTCCGCTTCCTTATTGCCCACGAGCAGCGGCATATGATACAGGCCCGCAATACCCTGCACGAGACGGGCGTGTCCACCGAGAAGTTCCCGGTGATCCTGGAAGCCTCGAAGCTCCAGAAGACCATGGCCTAGATCAACCTGGCGCGTAAGAGCCGGCAGGCGTTAAAGATAGATCTCCAGAAGCCCTTCGGGGAGATCTACAAATACCTGCTGCTTTTTATTGTCCACCTTAAGGATGGTTTCCTCGTGCAGGGGAATGAGCACGTCTTTTTCGTTGATCTCGATCTTGCAGAGCACCTGGTGGGGCTGCTCGATCACTTCCAGGATGGTGCCCAGCACCTTACCTCCTTCAATCACCTCGTAGCCAAGCAGGTTGATGGGGGCCGCCTTGGCAGCGTACTTCTTAAAGTCGGCTTCGGGCAGCCACACTTCTTTCTGGTTAAGCCGGTGGGCCTGCTCCTTAACGTCGACGCCCTGGAGCTTGACGTAGAGTTCCTCTTCATTCTTGATCTTAGTGGATTCGATAAACCAGGGCAGGAAGGCGCCCTTGCCTTCTTCGAGGAAAATGGCCTTGAGTCCCTTGAGGGAGGTTTTCTTTCCGAGGCTGTGCTTTAGCACCAATTCGCCCTTAAATCCAAAAGTGCCTACCAGCTTGCCGATCTTAAAATACTCTGTCATACGTCAAAAGAAGCAGCAAAGATAAGTCCATAGTATGGAGTCTGGAATCGGGAGTCTGGAGTTTGGAGCCGGAGAGGAGGTGTTGGTGAAGCTGTCTTGGTTCGGTGCGAAAGGCTTGCCTAAGCATCCACGAAATCCAAAAGAAATCAGCGCGTCATCAGCGATAAAAAAAGGCGGCAATTACTTGCCGCCTGAGTTCCTTGAAGGTTAGGATGATTAGCCTTGAGCACCAGCATCACCGGCAGGTCTTCTTTCCTGACGACGGTAAGGTGGATTTCTGCGCGCTCTTCTTTCCCTCATAGCTTCTTCTTGCTTCTTACGGATCTGAGCTTCGTGCTCAGTATGCCATACCTGGAACTTCTCCATGGCCGTAGCGTCGTCAAACAAGCCAAGTCCTACACCGCGAAGCAAGTGCTTCAGGTATAATACACCCTTGTACGATAAGATCTTACGAACAGTGTCGGTAGGCTGTGCGCCTTTGTTCAACCAGTCCAGGGCACGCTGACGATCCAATTGGATAGTGGCAGGCTGTGTTTGGGGGTTGTACGTACCTAACTTTTGAATGAATTTACCATCGCGGGGGCTGCGTGCGTCGGCAACAACGATGAAGTAGAAAGGTCTTTTCTTAGACCCATGTCTCTGCAGTCGGATTTTAACTGACATCTAAATAGACATTTAAATGTGTGAAAAAATAAAATTTACTAGTATGCAAAAGTAGTGGTTGGGTGTGAGAAAGTCAATAAATAATGTATAAAGTTTTGTCTGCCAGCGCTGCAAGGGGTGCCTGCAGGGTGTGCATACACGTGCCGGAAGCCCGTTCCGATGCGCCTTTGCACACAGGCCCTGACCTGGAAAGTAACGGAAAGTGATTAAAATCATCCCCCCGGCACCTAAGGGGCGTTCCAGCGTCATTGGGTCATAAGGTCATTGTGTCATTCGAACCGTACCCGGTCCCCATCCTTTTTCCCTGGTCCCTGATCCCTCCCCACCGGGGGGTGTCCTTACCTTCTCTTTAGGTTCTCCCCGGGTTGTCCTTAGGTTTTCCTTAGTTGCTACGTTAGGGACAAGATAAAGATAAGCCAGCGAAAACCGGGCAGGAAGCCTGTGACAAGTCTGAATACCCCACTAACCTAATGCCTCAATGAATTACTGCTCGACAGGCCATAAAAAAAGACCGGTCCTTATCGGCCGGTCTTTATCCATAATTTGAGATTCTGTTCTCCTCTTAATCCATCACATCCTCCCCAATCCTGGTTCAGTCCTTATCTCCTCGGCATGCCGGGCATCATACCGCCCATGGGCATTTTGTTCATCATTTTCATCATTTCCCGCATCTGCTCGAACTGCTTCATGAAGGCGTTCACCTCGGAAATGTCCTTGCCTGAGCCCTTGGCGATGCGCTTGCGGCGGCTGCCGTCGATGAGGTCGGGGTTGGCGCGCTCCCGGGGGGTCATGGAGTTAATGATGGCCTCGATGCCCTTAAAGGCGTCGTCCGAAATGTCGATATCCTTGATGGCCTTGCCCACCCCGGGGATCATGGCCAGCAGGTCCTTCAGGTTACCCATGCGCTTGATCTGCTCGAGCTGCTGCTTGAAGTCGGCAAAGTCGAACTGGTTCTTGCGGATCTTCTTTTCCAGCTTTTTGGCCTGCTCCTCGTCGAACTCGGCCTGCGCTTTCTCCACCAGGGTGGTGATGTCACCCATGCCCAGAATCCGCTGGGCCATCCGCTCGGGGTAGAACACATCGAGGGTATCAAGCTTTTCACCGCTGGAGATGAACTTAATGGGCTTGTTGACCGTGTACTTGATGGAAAGGGCGGCACCCCCGCGGGTATCGCCATCCAGCTTGGTCAGCACCACGCCCGAGAAGTCGAGGCGGTCGTTGAAGGCCTTGGCGGTGTTCACCGCGTCCTGGCCGGTCATGCTGTCTACCACGAAGAGGATCTCCTGTGGGTTCACGGCGTTCTTGATATTGGCCACCTCGGTCATCATGGCCTCGTCGATGGCCAGGCGACCAGCGGTATCAATGATCACGACATTCTTGTTTTTGGTGCGGGCCTCGCGGACGGCGTTCTGGGCAATCTCCACGGGGTTTTTGTTTTCCGCTTCGATGTGCACCTCCACCCCGATCTGCTCACCCAGCACCCTCAGCTGCTCCATGGCCGCCGGGCGGTACACGTCGGCCGCTACCAGCATGGGAGAGAGCTTCAGCTGCTTCTTCAGGTAATTGGCCAGCTTGCCGGAGAAGGTGGTTTTACCCGAACCCTGCAGGCCGGCGATGAGGATGACAGCCGGGGCGCCCTTGGCGTTGAAGGTGGCGGCCTCGCCTCCCATCAGGGCCACCAGCTCGTCCTTCACCACCTTTACCATCAGCTGGCTGGGGGAAATGGCGTTGATGACCTTCTCGCCCAAGGCTTCTTCGCGTACCTTGTCGGTGAACTCCTTGGCGATCTTATAGTTTACGTCGGCGTCCACCAGGGCGCGACGGATCTCTTTGACCGTGGCCGCTACGTTCAGCTCGGTGATCTTTCCTTCACCTTTAAGGTTCTTAAACGCACCTTCCAACCTATCCTGCAATGACTCAAACATATATCGGGGATTTAAGGATGTTTAATTATAAGCTTTTAAATATTTACAAGTTTACTAGGATT
>DASWYM010000500.1:0-8495 GCA_036404975.1 Chitinophagaceae bacterium | reverse complement strand
AACGAAAACGGGCTGAAGTTCCACGTAGATATCGAGAACGGCCAAAAGACCGGCTACTTCCTCGACCAGCAGGACAACCGCCGCGCTATACAGAATATCGTAAAGGGCGCCGACGTGCTGGGGGCCTTTACCTATACCGGTACTTTCGAGATCCATGCAGCTGCCTATGGCGCCAAATCGGTGCTGGGACTGGACATATCGGAGAATGCCGTGCAGCAGGCCAACCGCAATGCCGCCCTCAATGGCCTGGAGCACATTGTCCGGTTCGAGACGGCAAATGCCTTTGATGTGCTGAAGCAGTGGGGTAAGGAAGGAAAGAAGTGGGACGTGGTGATGCTGGACCCTCCTGCCTTTACCAAGAGCAGGGCCAACATTGAAAAGGCGATAACAGGCTATAAGGAGATCAATCTCAGGGGGATGAAGCTGGTGAAGCCGGGCGGTTTCCTGGTGACATCTTCGTGTACCAACCTGGTAAACCCGGAGCTCTTCCTGCAGATTATCGACATGGCCGCTAAAGATGCACGCCGCAAGATTCGCCAGGTTACCTTTCAGACACAGTCATCCGACCATCCTATTATCTGGAGCATGGAGAATACCCAATACCTGAAATTCCTGATCATCCAGGTGGGGTAGGGGCTATCGAAAGTTACTTGGAAACCTGGAACTTACCGGACTCCACCACTTTACCGCTGCGGTCGCGCAGCTGGTAGATGTAGACACCGCGGTTGAAATCGGTCAGGTTCAGGCGCGTGCTCTGGCTCACGTTATTGGCCTCGAACATCTTTCTCCCCAGGAAGTTGAATACCTGAATGGAATAGCCCCGGTCGCTGGCTTTCTGAACATCGAAGTTCACAAAGGTGGTAGCGGGGTTGGGGTAGAAGCGCACAATAGGTCCACCATCTGCCATAGGCCTCGAATATCCCTGGCCCAGGGAAGATGCAGTCATCGATAGAATAAAGGATATTATAAGTAAAAGTCTCGTCAACGGCTAAAGTTTGATTTTATTATTTGCAAAATACTTTTTAATAATAAGAAATGCAAAGATTCCGCCAAAAAATCACAAGAAATTACCAGGATATTACTTATTTATCTGATGTAATCTCTGCTGTATAGCTTCAAAGCTGGGCTGTTCTCCTGCATTGTCCAGCACCTCTGCATACTGCACCACCCCTTCTTTGTCGATCAGGAATGCGGAGCGTTTGGATACGCCCTTCATCCCGTAGCCGAACTTTTCGTAGAGGCTGCCGTAGGTTTTAGACACGTCTTTATTGAAATCGCTTAGTAACGAAAAGTTAAGATCCTGGTCTTCCTTGTAGCGGGCCAGGGTATAAAGGGAATCCACGGATAGGCCGAACACCCGGGCGTTCAGCCCTTCCCAGGTTTTTAAGTTATCACGCACCGAGCACAGTTCGGCCGTGCACACCGAGGTAAAGGCCAGGGGAAAGAACAGCAGCAGCACGTTGCTGCCTCTTTGTTCCGAGAGGGTGACGGGTTTCTTGGTACTGTCGAAGAGGGTGAAGTCCGGGGCTACTTGTCCTACCTGTACGGCCATAAATAATCTTTTGGTAGTCTATAACAAAACTGGCGCCCAATTGTTGGGCGCCAGCATCAGGTACCATCAATTCTTTAAAAACGGGGACAAAGCGTGGCGTTGATCACCGAGTTATCGCGGTTGGTGAAACCAATGTAGGAGACGCCCAGCTCAAAGCCGCCGCGGCCATAGCTGGAGGTCTTCAGTTGCGAGATGTTGACATCGTAGCTGAACGACACGGAGAAGGGGTGGTAGTCCAGTTTGATCACCGGTATAAAGGCATCGTTGAGGCGCATGAAAGCCCCGCCGTGCAGGGTGTAGAGGGGCTTTTCCAGCTCGCCGCCCACCTTCAGGCCGTAGAGCGCACCGGCTATGGCTTCCTGGTAATCGCCCTGGCGCGAATAGTCGCCCAGGATGGTGAGGTAGGAGGCTGGGGTCACGCCAAAGCGGACGCCGGCAGAGCCTACCATCTTGGGCTGCAACTCTATATTGCCACTGCGGTAGAACGACATCTTGGGGCGGTTGAAGTGATGATAGGCCAACCCGAAATACATATTGTTCTGCGGATCGGCATTCAGCTGGGTATTGAAGCTAAGGCCCACGGCCCCGTCGAAATAGATGTACTGATTGGCTTCCAGGTTTTCGCCATCGCCCAACCCGTCATAAGAGCTGTTGGTGGTCATCTTGGAGCGGTCCAGTCCCCGCTGCACCACGCCGGCCATAAAGCCCAGCGACAGGTAGCGGTTCACTTCGGTGCTCAGCGACTTGTGGAAGTTCAGGGCGGGCAGTACGTGCGCCGAGGTCCACGATACGGTGCCGGCCCGGTCGTACATCATCTGCATTCCCAGGGTGACGAAATCGTCGGCCTTGCCTACGGGCATCTTGTATTCCCCATTCAGCGAAGCTGTTTTATACGCGTTGGTAATGCTGTTCCACTGGTCGCGGTAGATGGCCTGCACCCGCACATCGCCGGTAAAGATGCCTGCCAGCGAAGGGTTGCGCAACAGGGGGGCCTCGAAGAACTGCGAGAAGTGCAGGTCCTGCGCCTGGGTGATTTGATGGCTTACGGTACCCAGCAGGAGGAAAAATATATACGGTAAAGTTCGTTTCATTGCTTGTTTATTGAATTAGCGCCACGTTGCCTTCCCAGCGGATGATCTCGCTGTTCTCACAAAATACCTCCACCTGGTAGACGTACACATCCGGGGAGGCCTTGCGGCCCTTGTAGGTGCCGTTCCATCCATAGCCCGCGTTGTTGGTCGGGAAGTCGCGCTGCTCGAACACCACCTCGCCCCAGCGGTTAAAGATGCGCAGCGACTTCACGCGGTCCAGTCCCACACCCCTTACGTACAGCACGTCGTTGGTGCCGTCGCCGTTGGGCGAGAAGGTATTGGGCAGGAAGATGGTAGCGCCCTTACACACGACGATCACTTTAATGTCGGCCGTGTTCTTACAGCCGTTGCTGTCGACCACCGAAACGGTGTAGTTGGTCGTGAACTTAGGAGTGGCCACCGGTTGCGGGCAGGTGGAGCAGTCCAGGGTAGCCGACGGCGACCACAGGTAGCTGACCGTTCCCGGCGAATAGGTGGCAGGCAGGGTGATGGGCACACCTACGATCTTGGTGAGCGGCGAAGGCGCCGTAATCACCGGCAGCGCGTGCACCGTGATGTTTTTGGTGGCCGTATCCCTGCACCCGCTGCTGTTGGTGGCAATGGTGGTGACCACGTAGTTGCCGGGAACATATTGTTGCGGACCGGGGTTCTGCTGCGCCGGGTTGGTACCATTGGGCAGTTGCCAGATCCACCGCACGTGCGAGGTGTCGGGCCGGTCAAAGACGCCCAGGTGCGCCGCCCGTTCGTTGACGCAGATGACCGAATCGCCACCCACGTGGATCAGGGGACTTTCTACCACCTTCACCCCCGGCTTCAAGGTCAGGGTATCCTTACAGCCGCTTTCGGTGGCCACGGCCAGAGACACATTATAGAGTCCCGGGCTGGAATAGAAGTGGGTGGGGGGTACCGGGTCGTTGGATACGGTACCGTCGCCAAAGTCCCAGGTATAATTGGTGATGCGGTCGCGCGACACCGTGGAGTCGCGGATGGTAATAAAACCACTATCGCAGAACAGTCGTTGCGGGATGCTGAACAACGGCTTGGCGCCTACGATCTCTACCCACTCGGCTCCCATCACCGCCAGGTCGGGACACTCGGCCTGCTTTAAGATCATGCGGGGCTGGAACTTGCCCGGGTCGTCATAGATATGGGTGATCTTATTGATGGTGGTGTCTACCACGTTTCCATCGGCAAAGTCCCATACGAAGCGGGCCGTCATCTCTGAAGCCGCTTCGAAATTCACCGTCAGCGGGCGGCAGCCAAACAGGGGCGAGTAGGCCATGGTGGCATCCTGGGGGTTGTACACCCGCAGGGTATCCATCGCCGTATCGGTACAGCCGCCGGGGCTGGTGATGGTCAGCTTAATGGGATAAACACCGGTGGTGGTATAATAGCTCACCGGGTTCGTCTGGGTGGACGTGCCCTGGCCCAGTTCCCAATGAGAAGACGAGTAGAAATAAGAGGTGTTCGTCAGCTCCAGGGGGAAAGGCGTACAATAAGACGTCAGGTTGTTGGCGTCAAAGGAAGCCTTGGGTACGGCAATATGCACCAGGCTGTCCTTCGCAATCGAATCGGTACAGCCGTACTGGTCGGTGACCGTCAACTTCACATTATAATAGCCGGTATCCTGGTAGGTATACCACAACTGGTGCACGTCGGAGGTTTCCCCGTTGCCAAAGTCCCACACGCTGGTGAACTTGAAGTCCGAAGTGGTCAGGTTGCCAAACCAGCCCGCCTTGCCGGGGCAGGACTGGGTGTGCACTTCCCAGTTCGCCTTCAGGGTCGACACCTTGACAAACTCGCGCAGCACGGTACTGTCCGTACAGCCGGCAGCATCGGTAACAATCAGCTTCACGTCGTAGTCGCCGATACTGTCATACATATGCTGGAAGGGGCCGCCGGTATAGGTCTGGCGCGTGCTGTCGCCGTAGTCCCAGGTCCAGCTGACTATATTATTGACGCCGTCGGTTATGGAGGTGTCAATAAAGGTGGTGGTCATGCCTTTGCAGCCCATGTTGGTCATGGAGGTAAAGCCGGCCTTGGGACCACTGACCCGGGTAATGGGTTTGGGAAGGCTGGCATGGCGGCAGCCGAAGGTGTCCACCGTGGTGAGGGTCACCGTAGGGATCCCGGGCTGGTAATAAATATGGTCGGTCTGGTTGGTCGTAGTGGTCTTGATGTTGCCATCGCCAAAGTTCCACTCCCAGGTCTCAATCGCCTTCTCATCCGGGCTCGTGGACTTAAAAGTGAAGTAGGCTGGCTTACACGCCGCCGAAGTAGTCGCCACAAAGTCGGGGGTGTTATCGGCAATCTTTATGGTGCGCGTGAGCGTATAGGTACAGGAGCCGTTGGTGGTGGTCAGCTTCACATCGTAGCTGCCCGGGCCCGGGTAGTTCTGGGCCGGCGGAGTGGGCCCGGAGAAGGTGTTTCCATTACCAAAGTCCCACGCCCAGGTATTGGCCTGGATAGACTTGTCGGTAAAAGTGTATTGCGTAGGGTTATCGCAGTTGGGCAGGTAATCAAAGCGCGACACCGAGGGGCGTATGGTCGCGTAGTCGGTCTTGGTCACCTTGTCCTCGCAGCCGTTGTTAATGGCCGCCAGCGTCACCGTGATCAGTCCTATATTATTGAACGTGTGCTGCGGGTCCTTCTGGGTAGAGGAGGTCCCGTCGCTAAAGGTCCACTTGTACTCGGTGGCCCCGGTAGACTGGTTAATGAATTTAATACCCGGATCGGCGCACGCCACCGTCAGGTCGGAGGTAAAGGCTGCCTTTGGACGCGGCCCCACCTGTACGGCCTTTTGCAGCGTAAAGGTCTCGGTGCAGCCGCCGGTGGTCGTGATGGTCAGCGATACGTTGTAGGTGCCGCTGTCTTTATACGTGTACTGGGGTGTCTTGTCGGTAGACGATCCCCCATCGCCAAAGTTCCATTGGTAGGAGGTCACGCTGTCCATGGAGGTAATGGCGGCACGGAAGGTAAAGTCGTAGGGGATACAGCCCGTGGTGGGCAGGTCGGGGAACCTGATCTCCGGCTTGCGGATCCTGATGTATTTGGGCTTTACCAGTGTATCGCTGCAACCGTTGTCGCCGGTGGCCACCAGGGTCACGTCGAACTCGCCAAACTGGGTATAGGTGTGAGAAGGGGTGGCGCTGGTGGAGGTGGCCGATCCGTCGCCGAAGTTCCACTGGTAGGCCGTGCCGCTGGAGTTGTTGGCAAAGTTCACCGTCAGCGAGGGCTGGCAGCGGCCCGAGTCCGACGCCCGGAAATCTAATTTCGGTATAGGCGCTACCGTCACGGTTTTGGTGAGCGTGTCGGTGCAGACATTATAGGTATTTATCAGGGTCACGGTATAAGTGCCAGGGGCGGGGAAGGCGTTCATCCCGTTTCTCAGCGTGTCGGTGGTGCCGTTCGAGAATCGCCACTCGGCCTCCAGGGGGCGGGGGGTGGAGTTGTTGAGGAACTGCACCGCCACCTTGGGACAGATCTTGTCCGGCACGATAAAGTCGGTGTTGGCCTTTCCTATGGGCACTTCTATCACCGAGGAGTCGGTACAACCCATCGAACTGGCCACGGTGAGCGAGACCCGGTACTTGCCGTTGGCCGTATATTTTGTAGAGGCGTCGGTGGTGGAGGTCTTTGTTCCATTGCCCAGGTCCCAGGCAAACGACAGGGTGCCCGGGCCGGTAGAGTTGTTCTTAAAGAATACCGTGGCCGGGGCGCTGCAAACGCCCGGGTCGTCGTAGTGGATGCTCGGCACCACTCCCTGGATAATGTCCACGTAATTGGGCTTGGTGATGAGGCGGGTACAGCCCTTGTCGTTGGTGATTGTCAGCGTGACGGTAAAGGAGCCCGGGGTGCGGTAAATGTGCTTCGGATGCTGCTCCGTAGAAGTATTGCCGTCGCCGAAATCCCATTTCCAGCCCGTCACCCTGGTGCCTGTGGGCGTAGTGGTGCGGTCCTGGAACTGGATGACCGCCGGGGTGCAGCCGGTGCGTTTCACGGCGAGGAAGTCGGCTTTGGGCTCTACAAAGACGGTGATGTAAGCGGTTTTGGTTACGGTGTGGGTGCCGGCCGCATTGGTCACGGTCAGCTTGACGGTATAGGTGCCGGTATTGAAATAAGTAGCTTTTGGATCTTTCAGCGAAGACATCGCCCCGTTGCCGAATTCCCAGTGCCAGGTAGTGGGATTACCCGTGGATAGGTCCTTGAACTCTACCACAATAGGCGCACACCCCCCCGTAATATCCGAAGTGAAATTAGCGACAGGTTGCTGTGCGGCGGCAAATACACTCAATAATACGCATAGCAGGGTAACAAGAGTAGCTCTGGCTTTCAATGTTGTTGTTTTAACGAGGTACAGTGGTGTTCTTATAAACGAACACCTCTTTGATGGAAGCAAAAATTGCTCCGCATATAAGAGGTGCCCCTTCTTATATAATTAAAATTTAATGCAAAGATAGCAATTCCTTATTGCTTGTCAAGTCTCAGCACTCTTTGTTCTCCATTAACGGATTGGATTGCGTCGACAGATGTCCAGGTGGTCTTTTTGATCTGCCAGGTTCCATTCAATAGGATGAGGGGCTCGGCCACGTTGCTGAACGAGGCCTGGATGGTAAAGTTGGTGCCATCGCCCAGCCAGGTGCCGGTTTTTTCCACGGCACTGTTCTTCAGCGCGTCGACTCGTTGATCTTTATGGAATTGGAATAAGTATCCTGTAAACGAAGAAGTGGCGTCGGTATTGCCCTTCTGGTAATTACTTACTTTCCACTGGCCTTCGGTCATGGCTTTGATGACAGCGTCTTCCTTGGCATTTTCAATGGCTTCTTTACACGAGGTGACCAGCAGGGCGGTTAGCAGGAACGAAAAAAGGCGTTGCATGGTGGGGTATTTGTTACAAATTATAAATATTCGAGTACTTCTGCAAGAGGTAGTCCGTGAAATGCGACACATCCAGTGCTTTTCCACTCACGGCTTCGCACAGTTCCTCGCTTTGGAGTAGCCGCCCTTTGGCGTGCACCTGCTGCCGCAGCCAGGCCAGCAGCCCTGCCGTTTTACCCGCCCGCAGCTCGTCCTCCAGGTGGGGCAGTTGATGTTGGGCGGCCTGGTAGAACTGGGCGGCATAAAAGCTGCCCAGGCTGTAGGTGGGGAAGTAGCCAAAGGAGCCATGGCTCCAGTGCACGTCCTGCAGGCAGCCGCGCTTGTCGTCGGGCACGGCCACGCCGAGCAGCTTTTTGTACTGCTCGTTCCAGAAGGTGGGTACGTCGGCCGTGGTGATAGAGCCTTCTATTAACCGCTTCTCCAGCTCGTAGCGGATATACACGTGGAAGTGATAGGTGATCTCATCGGCCTCGGTGCGGATCAGCGAGGGCTGCACTTTGTTGATGCCGCGGTAGAACGCCTCGGCAGAGAGGCTTCCGAACTGCTGCGGGAAGTGGCGCTGCAGCTCGGGGAAGTAGTGCTGCCAGAAGGGGCGGCCCCGGCCCACGTTGTTTTCCCACAGCCGCGACTGCGATTCGTGGATGCTGTAGGAGCAGGCCTCGCCCGAGGGCAGGCCGTATTCCGATGCCGGAAGGCCCTGCTCGTACAGGGCGTGGCCGGCCTCGTGGATGGTGCTCCAGGTCATGTTGCCAAAGTCGGCCTCGTCCACGCGGGTGGTGATGCGCACGTCCTGGGGGTTAAACGAGATGGAGAAGGGGTGCTCGGAGAGGTCCTGGCGCCCCGCCTCAAAGTCGTAGTTCAGTTGCTTCAGTAAGTACAGGCCCCAGTCCCACTGCTGTTGCTTAGGGAAGTGCTGGCTCAAAAACGAGTCGTCCACGGGGGGGCGGGCCGCAATCTTGTCGGTCAATGTCTTT
>DASWYM010000499.1:0-11230 GCA_036404975.1 Chitinophagaceae bacterium | reverse complement strand
AACTGCTCGGCAAGGATCTCCTTGAATGTTTTCCGCCGTGTTCTTTTATTCGCATCATCAGCTTTCTCCTCTTCTGCTTCCAGAGTGGTTTCTTCCCTCTGGAGCTCGTTATTCCTTACTTCCTCAGCCTTAGTGGGATCTTCAGACTTAACGGGATTTTCCTTTTTTTCTGCTTTAGCCAGGTGGTCCTCTTTAACCGGCTCTTCCACCTTGGGAGCGGAGTCTTCTTTGGCTACCTCCTCTTCTACAAAAGTCTTTTTGGGGTTAGGGATCAACAGGCGGATGGTATCCACGCCATCGGTGTGCTGATCAAGAAATACAAGTCCAAAGCCTTCGGTCGTAGAGCTTTCCGACCGCTTGCTGATGGTCGACCGCTTATATTCAACCACGGATTCCGACTTTGGGCTTTCCGTTTTCGGTTCCTGCGGATGGACGACCGTCGCAAGGTTCTGTTGAGGCTGGCTCGACAGGGTATCTTTTATTGCCTCCTCCCCTTTTACCACCTCGGTTTTCACCTCCACTGTCCTTGCTTCTTCTTTTTTCACTTCGTCGGGCTTCTGGGGCGTGGCAGCTACCAGGGTATCAGCTTTAGGCTCCTCCTTCACAGGCTGCTCCGGGGATTTGACTGTTTCCACCACCGGCTTTTCCACTTCAGCTTTGAGGGTACCGCTATCCACCACGGCCACAAGATCACTCTTAGGCTCCAGCTTCTTCTCCACCATTCCCTCCGGCTTTACCTCCGGACCGGGAGCTATCGCTACCTCTTTTTTGGGTTCTTCTTTCTTTATAACAACCGTCGTATACAGCAGCGACTCGTCATCGGCTGCTTCAGAGAGGGCTTTGGTAAAGGCGTCGTTGCGGGCAACCACCTGCACATTATCGGGCACCCCGCCAATGGCCAGGGACTTCACCACGCCCAGGGTTTGCAGGTCGAAGAGGGCCAGCCCGTCTTCAAAATGCTTTAAGAGGAAACCCCGGTCAGCCTGGTTGATCGTTACGTTAAAGCGGGTCTCAGCTGCCTTGCTGCCGGGAAACCCCACCGAAAAGGCATAAGTACTGTCTTTTAGATTGGAAAGGATCACGTAGCCGGACCCGGTGGAACTGTACACTTTATCAGCCATTTTCACGAAGAACGGAGCTGCGTTTTCCGATTGCAGGTACATGAAATAGACTCTTTGCGCCTGCGCCACAAACACCACACAACTGGCAAGAACAAGAAACAGAAACCTCTTCATAGTAGCCAAAATTAAAGTAATTAGCTGCATAGCGCTTCCTGCCACTTATCAAGTTTTGGAAAAGCCTTGTTAACATTCAATAGATTTGTCGACTCTAAAAAACGATTATGAAGAGACTTTTAGTATCCGGTGCCCTCCTGCTGTCGATGGGCGCTGCAGCCCAGCCCGGCCAGCCCCCCGCAGAGATTCCCAGGGTATACCGGGCCACACCCGAGAAGATCAACGACCTGGTGCACACCAGGCTCGACGCCCGCTTCGACTACGACAAAGCCCAGTTGATCGGCAAAGCCTGGATCACCCTGAAACCCCACTTCTACAGCACCGATTCGGTGGCCCTGGATGCCAAGGGCATGGACATCAAACAGGTGGCCATCGTAAAAGGCGCCAAGACCACGCCCCTGAAGTATCAATACGACGGTATGGTGCTCGATATCGACCTGGATAAGAAATACAAAGGCGGCGAAGAGTACACTGTTTATGTCGACTACGTGGCCAAGCCCAATGAACTCAAGGTGCAGGGCAGCGCAGCCATTACCGACGCCAAGGGATTGTACTTTATCAACCCACGCGGTGAAGAAAAAGGCAAGCCTACCCAGATCTGGACGCAGGGCGAAACCGAAGCCACTTCGGTTTACGTGCCCACCATCGATAAGCCAAACCAAAAAACCACCCAGGAGTTTATCCTGACCGTTCCGGCCAAATACGTGACCCTGAGCAACGGCAAGCTGGTGAGCCAGAAAGCCAATGCCGGCGGCACCCGCACCGATCACTGGAAGATGGAGCAGCCCCATGCACCCTACCTGTTCTTTATCGGCGTAGGCGACTACTCGGTCATCAAAGACAGCTACAAAGGCAAGGAAGTAAGTTATTACGTAGAAAAAGAATACGCCCCCGTTGCCCGCCGCATCTTCGGCATGACACCGGAAATGATGCAGTACTTCTCCACTGTAACAGGGGTCGAGTATCCCTGGGTGAAGTACGGACAGATCGTGGGCCGCGATTACGTGAGCGGCGCCATGGAAAATACCACCGCCACCCTGCACCAGGAAAGCGCCTACCAGGATGCCCGTGAGCTAACGGACGGCAACCGCTGGGAAGACGTGATCGCCCACGAGCTGTTTCACCAGTGGTTTGGCGACCTGGTAACTACCGAAAGCTGGAGCAACCTGACGCTGAATGAATCGTGGGCCAACTACAGCGAATACCTGTGGCGCGAATACAAATACGGCAAGGATGCTGCCGATGAACACAGCTTCAACGATATGCAGGGTTACCTATTCAGCAACAGTGAGAACAAGGAGCTGGTGCGCTTCCATTATCGCGACAAAGAAGATATGTTCGACGCCGTTAGTTACAACAAAGGGGGCCGTATCCTGCATATGCTGCGCAACTTTGTGGGCGACAGTGCCTTCAACAAAGCCATGAACACCTTCCTCAATGTCAATAAATACAAGGCGGCCGAAGCCCACCAGCTGCGCCTG
The DNA here is from genome assembly GCA_036404975.1 of Chitinophagaceae bacterium. GTDB lineage: Bacteria > Bacteroidota > Bacteroidia > Chitinophagales > Chitinophagaceae > Flavisolibacter. The sequence continues at coordinate 8,514 of DASWYM010000499.1, read as the reverse complement.
GCTTTTGAAGAAGTAACCGGCAAAGACCTCAACTGGTTCTTCAACCAGTGGTTCTTCTCAAGTGGCCATCCGAAGCTGGATATTGCCTACAGCTACAACGCCGATAAAAAACTGGCGCAGGTAATCGTAAAGCAGACCCAGGCCGGCGACAAGACCTATATGCTGCCCGTAGCGGTGGACGTATGGAACGGCACCAACAAAACCCGTCATAAGGTGTGGGTAAAAAACAAGATAGACACGCTCACATTTGCTGCCGCCCAGCGTCCTGACCTTATAAACTTTGATGCCGACAAAATGCTGCTCGCGCAGAAAACCGAGAATAAAACACTGGACGATTACACCTTCCAGTACCGGGTGGGCAACTACCTGGACCGCCGCGAAGCAGTGGATGCCGCCGCCAAAGCACAGGAAGATCCTAAAGGAGCCGCCCTGCTCACTGCCGCCATGAACGACAAGTACCACGGCCTGCGCTCCTATGCCATCGGGCAACTGGACCTGCGCAAGACTGCTATCCGTACTTCTGCCGAGCCGGTACTGGCCAAACTGGCCCAGTCCGATCCGAAGCGACCCGTAAAGGCCGCTGCCATCTCCAAGCTGGCCGACTACGAAAAGGCTCAATACCTGCCCCTGTTCCGCTCGGCGCTGAACGACTCCTCCTACAGCGTAGCAGGTGAAGCCCTCCGGGCTCTGAGCACCCTTGACAGCGCACAGGCCTTTACGGAAGCCAAGCGCCTGGCGGCCGCTCCTGCCAAGGGTAAGCTGGCCGATGCCATTTCCGGTGCCATGATTCGCTACGGCGACGAGTCGGCTGCCGATATCGTACTGGGCAACTTTGAACAAATGCCCCTGAGCCAGGCCAAGCTCGAAGCCATTCAGCCTATTGCCGAATTCCTTTCCAAAGTGAAATCGACCGAGACCTTCAAAAGAGGGATTGACGACATCACCAGCTTTGTGGCCGACGTGCCGGAGAACTTCCGCGCCCAGGTGGGCCAGTTTGTCGAAATGCTGCTGACCAATATGCGCCAGGCCAAGCTGGCCAACGGCCTGAAAGAGCACGCCGACTATATCGACGCCACGCTCAGTAAGAAAGCCTTCTAAACAGACGCCATTTAGTACCAAAGCCATCCACCACAAGTGGGTGGCTTTTTTATGAATGGTGAATGGTGAATGGTGAGTGAAATCGTGCGACGGGAAACATCAAACATGAGACAAGGGCTGCCAGCTTCACTAGCAGTCCCACAGGTCCTTTAATGCCGCTTTTCCCTATTGAATCTCCCTCCTGATGGCTCAAAAATCCTATCCTTCCCCCTCGCTGACAGCCGGGCAAAAGGGGGTATAAGCCATATATAACCCATATACAAGCCATATACAACCCATATATAAGCCATACCTTTTAAAATATGGGTTATATATGGCTTATATATGGATCAAATATGGTTTAAATATGGGTTGGAGGAGTCTTTTAATGGGCGTATGGTGGCTGTGAGGTAGGCGAAGGGGGGAAGAAGCCAGGAAGAAAATCAACCGAAGATTTAGGAGCTCCTCTTTTATACCGGCCCTAAAAGAAAAAAGCCCCTGCAGGTGCAGGGACTTTCTGTTTCGTGTGTGTTTCGGTTATACCGCGGCCATCATGCTGCCGGTGCGCTGCCGGTCCAGTTCGTGGTGCGCCTTGATGCATTCCAGCACTTTGGTGACGTGCTCGATAAACACCACTACCACGGCTCCCGGGGGCGCATTGGCCACAAAGTGATCGAGGGCTTCGCACTCGCAGGGGAAGTAGCGAACGGGCTTTTGATGGTCCACCTTCCGGATGCCGGTTTGGAGCAGCAGGTCTACTTCTTCGTGGGTGCGCCCCCGCATGTCATCGTCATAGCGGATAATCACTTCGTCAAAGGCACGGGCAGCTTCCTCGCCGAGGGCCATGATATCCTCATCGCGCCGGTCGCCTACGCCGGTTACAATGCCGATACGCACGGAGGCCTCCAGGTTCTTCACAAAGCGACCCATAGCGCGCACCGCGTGCGGGTTATGCCCGTAGTCGACAATGATCTTGAACTGGTTAAAGTCGAACATATTGACCCTGCCCGGAGTGTTTTCGTTAGAGGATGCAAACGTTCTCAGGGTTTGGCGGATGGTGGCGAGGCTAATGCCGTTGGTATAAGCTGCCAGGCAGGCGGCCAGCACATTGGCCACGTTGAACTCCGCCAGTCCGCCAAAGGTGAGCGGAATATTGGATACCTCCTCCACCGGGATAATGTGATTGCCCTGGCGTAGCAGGACATAGCCGTTCTCGTAGATAGCGGCCAATCCCCCGGCGGCACAATGGCGTTCCACCCGCACGTTGTTGGCGAACAGGGAGAAGAGCGCCACCTGGCACGACAGGTTGTCCTTCATAGCGTACACCAGGTCATCGTCGGCATTCAGGATCGCATAGCCGTCCTTTTTCACCGTCTCGGGCAGTACAGACTTTACGCGGGCGAGCTTGTCCAGCGTATCGATTCCATCCAGCCCCAGGTGGTCCTCGGCCACGTTGGTTACGATGGCGGCATCACAGCGGTCAAAGCCAAGGCCCGAGCGAAGCAATCCCCCACGGGCACATTCCAGTACGGCGAACTCTACCGCCCTATCCCGCAGGATCAATTGTGCGGAAGAAGGTCCCGAGCAGTCGCCTGTATCGATCAGTTCCTCGTCGATATATATACCATCTGTGGTAGTTACGCCGGTGAGGTAACCGGCGTCGTGCACCATTCGGGCAACAAGCCGCGTAGTGGTGGTCTTGCCATTGGTACCCGTAACCGCAATGATCGGGATACGGCCATTGCCGTTGTCCGGGAACAACATATCGATAATAGGGGCCGCCACGTTACGGGGCTGTCCAACAGTAGGCTGCAGGTGCATACGCAGGCCCGGGGCGGCGTTCACTTCGATCACGGCTCCCCCGTTTTCCTTCAGGGGCGTTACCAGGTCGGGGGCCATAATATCGATGCCGCAAATATCAAGGCCTATGGTGCGGGCGATGCGTTCAAAAAGCGCTTTGTTTTGCGGATGCACGATATCGGTAACGTCTTCGGCGGTACCACCCGTACTGAGATTGGCGGTGGGCTTCAGCAATACGCGCTCCCCTCGCGCCGGCACGGAGTCCAGTGTCATGCCTCTCTTGGCGAGCATTTCCAGGCAGATATCATCGGCACTGATCTCGGTAAGCATGTTATCGTGTTCCTTGCCTCGCTTAGGATCGGTGTTTACCTCCCGGATCAACTCGCTGATGGTGCTCTGCCCATCGCCCACCACCGAAGCGGGGGTGCGCAGGGCGGCCGCCACGAATTTATAGTCGACCACCAGTGCCCGGAAGTCGGAACCGGTTATGAGCTCTTCAATAATAACCTTTTGTGAAAATTCTTTAGCCCTGTGGAAAGCCGCCACTGCCTCTTCGATTGTCTGAACCCCAATTGTAGCGCCATTTCCATGATTCCCGTCCAGGGGCTTCACAACGAGGGGAAAACCTATGAGGCTGACTACTTCAGGAAGTTTATCCACAGAGCCAACTATCTCTCCCATTGGGACAGGAACACGAGCTTCTGTTAATATCCTTTTGGTAGCATCTTTATCGCCGGCCAGCTCTACGGATATGATGTTGGTAGCATCGGACATAGAAGCTTCTATACGTCTTTGAGCCCTGCCATAACCCAACTGGACCAGGGCCTGGTTGTCGAGACGCAGAACAGGAATACCGCGCTGTTGAGCTTCTGAGACAATCGACTGGGTGGTAGGCCCCAGTTTTTCTTCGAGCCAAAGGCGCCGGATCTCCTCTATATCCTTCTGGACGTCATAGGCGTCTCCCTTTACCAGGGCTTCGGCAATGCGCACCGCCGCTTTTGCGGCATAGCGGCCTTCGGCTTCTTCGGCGTAGGAGAAAGCCACATGGTATACCCCCGGCTTGCCGGTGCCGCGGGTGCGGCCAAAACCGGCTTCAATGCCCGCAAGTGTTTGGATCTCCAGGGCAATATGCTCGACAATATGCCCCATCCAGGTACCTTCCCTGACGCGCTCAAAGAAGCCGCCGGGACGCCCGCGGCTGCAGCTATGGTGGTAAAGGGAGGGGATGAGTACTTCAATTCGTTCTGCAAAGCCGGCAATCGTATCGCTCGGACGGTGTTCCAAGTCCCCCAGGTCGAGGGTGATCTGGAATAGCTTGTGTTTGTTTATCGACCAATAGTTCGGACCACGCAACACTTTCATTTCCAGGATATGCATATAAACGCTAATTGGTGTTATACCTACTGTGTAAAATTCTATACCAACCTCAGAAACAAGAGGTTAAACGGTGAATCCAATGGCATGCTTTTTTAAAAACTGTGTATATGCGTTACCCAAAAGGTTATTTACTGGCTGTTGGCGGTTCGGAAGATAAAGGCGAGGACGAGATCTTTAAGAAAAACAAGCTGGACTTCTTTGAACAGGGGATCCTCCGGCAGTTTGTAGAACTCCTGGGGAAAAAGGGCAAGCCGAAAATCGAGGTCATTACCACGGCTTCCTCCATTCCCGATGAAGTGGGCGCTACCTATAAACGGGCCTTTAAAAAGCTAGGCATAGACGACGCCGGACACATGAAAATACAATCCCGCCAGGAGGCCGACAATCCCAAGTTCCTGGAACGCATTGAAAAGTGCAGCGGGGTATGGTTCTCGGGAGGCGACCAACTGAAGCTTTGTTCCATACTGGGCGGTACCGACCTGATGGACATCATCCAGGACCGCTACGAAGACGAAACCTTCGTTATTGCCGGCACCAGTGCGGGTGCTGCCGCCATGAGCAATACCATGATGAGCGGCGGCGATGAAGCCAGGGCTTATTTAAAAGGCGAGGTACAATTAACCATAGGCTTCGGACTGCTTAGAGACATCATCATCGATACCCACTTCGACGCCCGTGGTCGTTTCGGGCGCCTCATCCAGGCCATTGCCGCCCAGCCCGGTTCCATAGGAGTCGGACTGGACGAGGACACAGGGGTCGTGATCGAAAGGGGACACAAGCTAAAGGCGATTGGCTCGGGCAGCGTGGTGGTCATCGATGGTTGCTATGTGACCAGCAACAATATTGCTGATATCAGGGAGGGCATGCCGCTTTCCATCTCCAATGTACAGGTTCACGTCATGACCAACTCCGATATGTTCGATGTAGCGACCCGGGAATTTACCCCGGTGAAGTTTGATTTGCACCATGCAGAATAGTGGTACGATTAATGAAGCTATAGCAGTTAAATATGTTTACATGGGCTTGCATTATCGATACGATACAGCAACCTGCCGCTGACCTCTAAAGTAACGCCACAGCGAACCAATATCTATATTTTGAAGACTGGAAGCCAGCACCCGGTTAGCCGGCCTCTTCCTGATTAATAACATTTCCTGAAGACGCAAACTACCCCGCTTTAGCTAACTTTGTTAGCATGCGACGTAGTGGTTCTGCCGATCTCCCCCTTCACCATGGCTCTGTACCCAAATGGTTGTACGAACGGATGGCCAGGCTGGGACTTGCCATCACGGAAGCCATCATTGCCGATTACGGCAAGGCGGCCTTCCTGAGCCGCATGAGCGATCCGTTCTGGTTCCAGAGCTTTGGAGCGGTGATGGGTATGGACTGGCACTCTTCGGGCATTACCACTTCAGTTATGGGCGCACTGAAAAGATCGCTGAATCCCCATGCCAAAGACCTGGGCATCTACATCTGTGGCGGTAAGGGTAAGTTCTCCAGGGACACTCCCAAAGAACTACTAATGGTGGGCGAGCAAACAGGTCTTAACGCTCCGGATTTGGTGCGCCTGAGCAAGCTCAGCGCCAAGGTGGACAATACCGCCGTACAGGACGGTTTCCAATTGTATATCCACAACTTCCTGGTCAGCAGCGAAGGCGACTGGACCGTGGTGCAGCAGGGAATGCGCGAGGGCGATGCTATGGCGCGCCGCTATCACTGGTGTTCGCAACACCTGTCTTCTTTTGTAGAAGAGCCTCATACAGCAGTCTGCGGGGTCAACCAGGGCCCTATTTTAAACCTGACGGCTTCGGAAGCCGGCACCGCCCGCCAGGGCATGCTCGACCTGACCCGCGAAAAGCCAGAAATGATGATGCAGGAGGTACAACACCTCGTAATGCCCAACCGCCACCATGTACTGAGCGAGGACGTCAACCTGAAGCGCCTGGGCACCGCCCTATGGCTGGCGCACGAGAAGCAGCCCAGGGACTTTGAAGACCTGCTGCTCCTGGAAGGTGTAGGCCCCCGCACCATGCAGTCGCTGGCCCTGGTAAGCGAAGTGATTCACGGCACTCCCTCCCGGTTTAAAGACCCGGCCCGCTTTGCCTTTGCCCATGGCGGCAAGGACGGCCACCCTTTTCCCGTGCCCGCCAAGACCTACGATGAAGTGATCGAGACCCTTCAAAAAGCGGTATCCAGGGCCAAAATTGGTCAAACGGACAAGGCGCAGGCGCTCAAAAAGATCCATGAAATAGCCCTACAGGCCGAACAGAACTTCACTCCTACCGACAACCTGCAGGCCGTGATAGAGCAGGAGATTGCTCAAAGCTGGCAGTACGGGGGCAAAACCATCTTTGGCGACGCCCAGCCGCCGAAACGCTCCAAGGGAGTGCAACTCAGGATGTTCTAGCGCCCCTGGCCGTCCTTTTTGGCGTGTGTTAAAATCATCTTTACTTCTGACAATTGTCACAAAGAAGTCAGGAAACTGTTCGTTCCTTAGCTGCTGTAAACTAAAGTAGTTCTGCCAGGCAGGACAGATAGATTTTTCTAAAACTTATAAAGGTTGGAACTTTATCACAGGACCTCCCACCCGATAGGCTTTAGACACTTTGCTAATTCCAATTCTTGCCTATAGAAAGCACCTGCCGGTTACGAAAAGAAAGTAAAACTCATATTCGCAAAAACTGCTAAACACACTGAAATGAAAAAGATCCTGGTAATTGAAGACAATCAAGCAATTCGCGAAAACACAGCGGAAATATTGGAATTGTCCAATTACAGAGTATTAACCGCCGGTGATGGGAAGCAGGGTATAGAGGCTGCCATGACCGGTAAGCCCGACCTGATACTTTGTGATATCATGATGCCTAAGGTGGACGGGTTCGGTGTCTTGCACATGCTGCATAAGAATACGGAGTTGAGGCATATCCCTTTCATCTTCCTGACGGCTAAAACCGACCGGGAAGACGTCCGTAAGGGTATGGAATCGGGCGCGGACGACTACATCACCAAGCCCTTTACCGCTACCGAGCTGCTGCACGCCGTAGAAAGCCGCCTTCAGAAAGCAGAAGCCATCCGCCAGGAAATAGCCGAAGGCATACAGGGCCTGAACGACCTGTTGGCGGTTACCAACGGGCAGGAAGCGCTGCAGTCCTTTATTGACGGGCGCAATACGAACAAGTACAAGAAAAAGCAGATCATATTCTACGAAGGCAACCGCCCCCTGTACCTGTATTATGTGCAGAAAGGAAAGGTAAAGACCTACAAGCGTAACGACGACGGGAAGGAGTTTGTAACCAGTCTTTGCAACGAAGGCGAGTTCCTTGGCTATGTGGCCTTGCTTGAAGAAACTTCCTATAAGGAAACTGCCGAAGCCATCGAGGACTCTGAAATTGCCCTAATCCCGAAAGACGAGTTCGAGGAGCTGATGCACCGCAACCACGAGGTAGCTCATAAGTTCATTAAGTTGCTGGCCAAGGACGTTACCGAAAAAGAAGATAAGCTGCTCAACATAGCCTACAACTCCCTGCGCCGCAAAGTAGTGGATGCCCTGCTGGCGGTAAAGGAAAAATACCCAGAGCGCGTGAATGACCGCTATGTGATCCATATCAGCCGGGAGAACCTGGCAGCCATAGCCGGTACCGCCACCGAATCCCTGATCAGGACCCTCAGCGATTTCAAGAACGAGAAGCTGATTGATATCAAAGATGGTCACATCATCATTCTCAATGAAGAGAAGCTGAAGCGAATGATTAATTAAGGAGCCACCTGCTCTACCTCTTTACCCCGTATTCGGTCCACCAGGGCCTTTAAGGTCGTTCCGTTCCATTTGGCAAAGCGGCCTCTTTGCACTACCAGGTCGTTGTGATCGGAGTAGTTCAGGTAGTAATGAAAAGCAAAACGCTCCCGTGGATTATACCAGCCTACTATTTGTCCAAACCTCAGGTCGTTAAACACAGTAGTATCCTCCCATTGCTCCACGGTGTAATAACCCTGGGAAAAGCGCTCCAGGTACTGCAGGCTTTCCTTGTCAACTACGGATTGCAGTAACTGCCGGTTGCGTGGATGGAAGTGCAGTTTCACCTCGTCTTCCCTGTCAAACACCGAGCGGTAGCCTACCCATGCCCCACTGTCGCTTTTGGCCACTACATACCACAGCCAGTTATTCAGGGGTGCCGGCGTGACGATATAGTCATCCGTCTGCACCGGTTGCTTCTTCAACGTCGCTGCCACATCCTGGGATACAATTGACTTATTGATGAC
>DASWYM010000498.1:0-7285 GCA_036404975.1 Chitinophagaceae bacterium | reverse complement strand
TACGTCAATGCCGCTGACGGTGATCTGCCCGGCATCGGGCTCCAGGTAGCCGGTGATCATCTTCATGGTGGTGGACTTGCCCGCCCCGTTGGGACCGAGAAAGCCGACGATCTCGCCCCGGTTCACTTTGAACGAAATGCCGTTCACTGCCTTTTGCTCGCCGTATTGCTTTAGTAATTGACGTACTTCTATGGACATGCCGCAATATACTGTAAAAAGCTACGAGCTATGAGCTGCGAGCTACGAGCTTATAGATGCGGACTTGGGTCGTTTGCAGCCCCGGTTGTCTTATTTAAGCCATAGATTCATTTTTCACCCTATCAACTTCACCGAAAACCGGTAGATACTCCCTATTTGACCCCTATCCAACCAGTATTCCATCAGTATCTATATAGATACTGGTTATATACTGGTCAGATACTGGTTTGATACTGGTTATATACCGGTCAACCCCGGCTGGGGATGGGCGGAAAAAAGCCTTTGGTTATGTAAATGACACCCGTGAAGGGGTGTTTGCGACAAAGAAGAAAAGAGCTGAAGCTCCTTTAGAATACCTGTATGTCTGTTGGTGCTGTAAAGAATCTAAAGCTCGCAGCTAGCAGCTGACAGCTCGAAACTCACTACTCACCACTCACTGCCTCGTCGCCACCGCGATCTTCGAATCGGCCGTGCCGTAATAAAGGTGCCAGCGGTTGCGGTAGCGGACCAGGCCCTCCACGAAGCACACGTGGTTCACCTGGCCGGTGATCTCGTAGGGCCGGTCGGGGCGGATAAAGTCCTGCGGCAGGCGGTCGAGCACGCGGGTGGGGTTGTGGGAGTCCATGAGTATCTGGCCCGCGGCATAGGTGGCAGCGGGAAGGGAGGAGTCGCCCAGCTGGGGATGGTTCTTGCTGTTGTAAATCAATACGATGCCTTTGGGCGTGAGCATGGCCGGTGGGCCGGGTTCTACGAGGTCGCTGTCGAACTTACCGCGGCGGGGGGCGAAGATCACCTTTAGCTCGGGCGCCTGGGCAGCGATGCCGCGTCTCTCCATTTCCGAGAGCAGTTGCGTTGTATCCCGCACCGGCGTCCAGTTAATAAGGTCGTCGGAGGTGGCGGCCCATATATTCTGGTCGCCCCAGTACATCCAGTACTTGCCGTTAATGGGGGCTGCGACGATGTTGCCGTTGCGGTAGCGGCTCACGATAGCGCCCGATTTGCTCCAGAAGTCGACGTAGCGGCCCCCGTAAGCGCGGCTGAAGGCAGGGCCGTGCTTGGTCCACTGGCGCAGGTTGGGCGAGGAGGCCACCAGCAGTCGGGCCTTGTCGCCATCATAGGCCGTGTAAGTCATGTAATAGGTGCCTTTGGCGTCCTGCACCACGCGCGGATCCTCGCAGCCGCCTTCCCATTCCCACTTTTTAAAGGCATCTTCCTGTGGGTAGAGCACCGGTTCGGGAAAGGTGGTAAAGCGTGTACCGTCGGTACTCCAGGCCAGCCCGATGCGGGAGGTGCCCGCAAAGCGACCCACCTTGTCTTCGGCGCGGAACAGGAGGAAGAGGGTGTCGTTTCGGACCACGGCCGCCGGGTTAAAGACGTCCTTTTCGGCCCACTTCACCCTTTCCCCGCGCACCGGGCAGCTAAACTCCAGCGCCGCATCGGGTCCCAGTACCGGGTTGACCGAATCTGCTTTTTCAAACGGCAGTAAGGCCCATGCAGGTTGCCCGCTTACAGACGTGGTTTTTTGCGGACCGGAGCAGGCATAGAGCAGAAAGCCCAGGCAAAGGGGAAGAAAGAAACGCATAAGCAATAGTTGTCTTACCTAAGTTACGACACCTGCCCCTCTATTGCAACTGCGGCCGTAACCATCTGTTGGAATAGCCACACGTATTCCTAATGCTTCTCTCTCCTAATTCCCAATTACTAATTCCTAATCCCTTAAGTCTTGATTTCCCCATCGTACTCTCCCTTCCACGCATACCAGCCAAAGATGGTTAGGCCAATGGCAACGGGCACAAACACGAGGATGATAATGGCCCAGGGAAGGGGATTAGAAATGTCGCCCTTGCCCTTGCCGATATTTTGAAAAGCGCTGTAAATGAGAACGGCCATGACCACCGGTCCCAGTGCCATCCATACAATTCCAAGTAAGCGTTTGATCTTGTCCATGGTAAAGCGTTTAGTCGGTTACGTCGGTGTCGATTTTGTTGGATAAATAAAGGGCGCCTATGATAAAGCTGATGGCCGCTACGCCAATGGGGTACCACAGGCCCGAGAGGTGGTTGGCACCCGGCATGGTGGTAATAAGCGTGGCAATAAAGGGCACGAGTCCCCCGAACACGCCGTTGCCGATATGGTAGGGTAGCGACATGGAAGTGTAGCGGATGCGGGTGGGGAACATCTCGACCAGCGAAGCGGCAATGGGGCCGTAGACCATGGTCACGAACAGCACCATGACGGTGATCAGTACGATCATCTTCCACTTATCGGCCGTGTTGAGCGTGAGCTCCCTGGTGGTTTGCACCACGGGGGCGGAGTTCTCGCCTATGGTTTTATCGGTCACCTTCAACTGTGTGCCGTCGCTATAAACACTGGTGGTGATCAGCGAGCCCGGTGCGCCGTTGATGGCGCCCGCCGTGGACTGGATGCTGGAGGCAACGGACTTGCCGCCCGTGTCGGCAATGGTGTAGAGTTGGTTGAAGATCGGCCGGTAGAGCAGGACGCCCAGCAGCATGCCCAGGAGTATGATGTTCTTACGGCCCCACCTATCCGAAAGCGCGCCAAAGATGATAAAGAAGGGCGTGGCAAACACCAGGGCGATGAGGATAATGCTGTTGGCCTGCTCGTACTCGATAGAGCACCGCGTCAGCAGGAAGCTCTGTGCGTAGAACTGGCTGGTGTACCAGATCACGCCTTGCCCCATGGTGGTGCCGAACAGGGCCAGGAGTACCATCTTGAAGTTTTCCTTATGGCCGAAGCTTTCCTTCAGTGGGTTGACCGAGGTCTTGCCTTCTGCCTTCAGCCGGGAAAACAGGGGCGACTCCTGCATCCGCAGGCGAATAAAGATGGACACGCCCACCAGTACGATGGAGAGCAGGAAAGGATAGCGCCAGCCGTTGCCGTTGGTGAACTCCTCCACGCCCACGATGCGGCGAATGGAGAGGATCACGGCCAGCGAGAGAAAGAGCCCGAGGGTAGCCGTGGTTTGTATCCAGGAGGTGTAGAACCCCCTGCGCTCGGCAGGCGAGTGCTCGGCCACGTAAGTGGCGGCGCCTCCATACTCACCCCCGAGGGCAAGGCCCTGCACCAGGCGCAGGAGCAGGACAATCAGCGGCGCCCACCAGCCAATGGTGGCGTAGGAGGGCACCAGGCCGATGAGGAAGGTGGAGGCGCCCATGAGCACCAGGGTGAGCAGGAAGGTGTGCTTGCGGCCGATAAGGTCGCCGAGTCGTCCGAACACCAGCGCCCCAAAGGGCCGCACGATAAAGCCGGCGGCAAAGGTGGCCAGGGTGGAGAGCAGGGCCGCCGTGGGGTTGGCCGCGGGAAAGAACTTTTGGGCAATGATGGTGGAGAGGCTGCCAAAGATGTAGAAGTCGTACCATTCAATTAGGGTACCTACAGAGGAAGCAGTAATGATCTTCCAGATTCCTTTAGGATTGGGCATAGCAATGGGTAGTCAGTAAGCTTTAAATATAGCACTAAACTGGATTGGAAGCTACAAGTCGTAATCTTCAAGCGGCAAACAATAAACTAGTCAGTAAGTCATTTGGTCATTAAGTCAATAGGTCATTGGGTCATTCAGGACTAACCACCTGTACAGAAATAGAAAAAGCCCCGCTATCAGCGGGGCTTTCCGGAAATCTATTCACCATTCACCACTCACCATTCACGAAAGGGCGGTGTGTGGCTGGGCTCCTAATCAAAGTCAAAGAAGTCGGACAAAAAGCCTTTCTTCTTTTTGTGCTTGTAATGAGGGTCGTTATAATGCCCTCCCTGCGGGGGATACTTTGGCTGGTCGTAGTATTTCGGCTCCTCGCGGTAAGGTTTGGGCTCTTCGCGGTACTGGTTGGGTTCGGGGCCCATAGTATAGGCCGCTGAGCGTTCAATGATCTTATCCAGCTCGCCGCGGTCGAGCCACACGCCCCGGCAATTGGGGCAATAGTCTATCTCTATGCCCTGGCGATCAGCCATCACCAGGGTCTCGTTGCATTTAGGACATTTCATTTTGTGCTTGTTTAAAGGTCATCGTATTCGTAAAGACTATCAATATGCGTACCCGCTTTCATTTCGAACACGGGATTGATCAGGCCGTCCTTTAAGCCATACACCCAGCCGTGCAGGTCGGGGCGCTGCTCCTTCTTCCAGGCACGCTGGATGATGGAGGTCTTCGCCAGGTTCATCACCTGCTCCTGCACATTGAGTTCCACGAGGCGGTCTACCCGGGCATTTTCATCGGGAATGCTGTCCAGCTCGTCGCGGTGGAAGCGGTACACGTCCTTGATGCCACGCAGCCACATGTTGAGCACCAGCTTGAAGTCGTGCTTGGTGGTGGAGGCCTTGATACCGCCGCAGCCGTAATGGCCGCAAACGATCACGTGCTTTACCTTCAGGTGGTTCACGGCGTAGTCGAGCACGCTCAGCAGGTTCACGTCGGTATTGAATACCATATTGGCCACGTTGCGGTGCACGAAGATCTCGCCGGGCTGCGTGCCGGTGATCTCGTTGGCCGGTACGCGGCTGTCGCTGCAGCCGATCCACAAAAACTCGGGGGTCTGCACATGGGCCAGTCGTTCGAAGTACCCCGGGTCGTCCGATATTTTCTCAGCGGCCCATGCTTTATTCTCCAGTAATAATTTCTCGTATGAATACATATCTATACAGGTTATTTGCGGTTACAAAAATATTATCTTTCTAAGGGTTCTGCTAACTCCAGCTTTTTTTCGTGTGTGCGGATAATGCTATGCCCATTGGGCTTGTAGGGAAGGGCCGTGCTAAAGCCGTGATTGCGGGCAGCGCTGTGCTTGATCTCTACGCGTATGTCCTTCAGCGGGGCATGAATGGCAAAGTCCTCGATCACCTCGATGACATCCTTATCGATAAAATCGGCACGGCTCACATCAATGATGACATAAGCATTGGCAGGCACTTCTTCGAGCTTGTTTTTGATAATGGGCTTGTTCAGGAACGACACGTCTTTGCGCATGCGGAACAGGTAGCGGTTGTCGTCGTTGACCACAAACACCGAAGAATGGAAGTTGGTGCGAAGGACAAAGAACAGGCCCACCCCGATACCGATCAGTACGCCGATGAGCAGGTCGGTGAACAGGATGGCCACAATGGTGAGGACAAAGGGCAGGAATTGGTCCCAGCCTTTTTTGTAAAACGCCTTGAACAGGGCCGGCTTGGCCAGCTTGTAGCCGGTAAAGATCAGCACCGCTGCCAGGGCAGCCAGGGGAATAAGGTTGAGGACGGCAGGTATGAGCGCCACGCACAGCAGCAGCATAGAGCCGTGCAGGATGGTGGACATGCGGCTCTGGGCCCCGGAGTTAACGTTGGCCGAGGAGCGCACGATCACACTGGTAACCGGAAGACCGCCGATAAGACCCGAGACGAGGTTGCCCACTCCCTGGGCCTTCAGCTCGCGCTCTTTATTGGTTACCCTTTGGTAGGGGTCGAGGTCGTCGACGGCCTCGATGCTCAGCAGGGTCTCGAGGCTGGCCACCAGCGCCAGGGTCAGACCGGTGATCCACACCTGCTTGTTGCCGATCTGGCTCCAGTCAGGAGCGGTGAAGAAGGAAAAGAACTCGCCCGCGCTCGAAGCCATGGGAATAGTTACGAGGTGCTCCTGCTTCAGGGCAGCGGCGCTCTCCAGGGCTCCAAAGCCCAGGTTGATGCCTACACCCACCAGCACTACCAGCAGCGGGGCAGGGATCATCTTGACAAAGCCCTTGGATTTAGACGTGGCTTTCTCCCAGATGAACTGGAGCGCCAGGCACACCACACCAATGATCATCGCAACAGGAGTAATGGCCCTGAAGGCATTGGAGATGGCGGTGAAGGTGTTCTCGTTGTTGGGTTGCTTAAAGCGGGTGTCTTCGAAGTTGGCGTCATAGCCAATCAGGTGGGGGAACTGCTTCAGGATGAGTATGAGGCCGATGGCGGCAAGCATGCCTTTGATGACGGCATTGGGTACATAGTCGCCGATGACGCCGGCCTTGATAAAGCCCAGTACCATCTGCAGCGCACCGCAGATGACTACCGCCAGCAGGAAGGTTTCGAAAGAGGGCAGTTTAAGAATGGCCGCCGCTACTATAGCGGTGAGGCCGGCCGCCGGGCCGCTCACACTAAGATGCGAGCCGCTGAGGGCGCCTATAATAATACCACCGACCATACCGGCGATGAGTCCGCTGAAAAGTGGCGCGTTCGATGCCAGGGCCACACCCAGACAAAGGGGCAGGGCCACCAGGAATACGACAATAGACGCGGGTATATCGGCCCGCAAATTCTTTAAATAAAAGCTTGCACGCTTCATGTGTATACGTTTAGAAGTAAGGGAATAAGGGTGCTTTCCGAAACATGGAAAGCTTCAGACAGCAAGCAGCATCGTAATAAAAGTGAATCGTTAGGCGTGCAGGCCTTCGGGAGGGGGGGAGAAGAATTCGGGGTGGTAGGCAATGTACTCGTCGGTCCGATGGCATTTATAATACTTGACTACGTCGGTGCTGTGGTGATCGAGGTGGTGACCATGATGGAGGTATTCCTCCTGCAGGGTGTTGGACCCGCTTTCGGTCTTTTCCTCGTTGGTGGTGGCGAGGGGATTATAATCTTCTTCGGCCTGTTCGGGTAACTGGAATTGCTGGGCCAGCTTTTCGTACTGTTGCTGGGCCCTGTACACAAACGGAGTACTGACCGTCAGCCAGGCCAGTGCCAGCAACATGATGATGCTGGAGACAACATGGCTAAGGTCATATATGGTGTTCCGTTTGGTCATTAGGCCCTGCGAAAATAGGCCTATCAAAGAAGGACGCCAACAGTTTGGTGCAAAAATTATAGATAGTTAACATAGTAAGTTAACCAAACGGATAAAGGACCTCATCACCCTGCCCCCTTCTGTGGAAGAGGGCAGGTTTGAAGAGGGGATCGAACCTAAACAAAAAGACACAGCCTCTGCATGGTCAACCTGCTTTTACTCTTTAAGAGCATTCAGGTTGTCTTCGAGCCTTACATTCTTTACCGTGCCTTCCGGGGGGGTAGGAGCAGGATCCTGGTCCCCCTTTCGGCGGCCCCATAAAAGCGAGCCCGTCAGTAT
>DASWYM010000497.1:0-4178 GCA_036404975.1 Chitinophagaceae bacterium | reverse complement strand
TCCATATCTTTTTCATGCCTCCTCCTTTTGTTTGATGTGGTCGCTCCTTCGTCACACCGATTGCCCGCTGGAAGTTGGTAAGCCTCCGATGCTTTACAGGTACCCCCTGACGGGGGATTTTTCTCTTCCCATCCCGTGTTCTACAAACAGGTACCCCCTAACGGGGGATTTTTTTTCCCTATCCTGTTTCTTCCACCGGTTAGATTGGTGTGGCCCCTCCGGGGCCGCCCTGCCTGGGCTCCACCCGCTTGAGCCGCACATTGGTGACCGGGGAAACCACCAGCGGGAATTTCTCCACCGTCACGGTGCTGGCGTCGAGTCCAAAGCCGCGTTCCTCGGAGAGGGACACTTCCTTGAGCCAGAAGTGGACCTTCATCAGCAGCCGTTCCCAGATGGGCAGCTCGTTGTCCTGGCTTAGGTATTTTTCCATCACGATAAAGGAGAAATCGCCAATGACGTTGTTCTTCTCCAGGCTCTCGTAGCGCGAGGTGATGTTCACTTCGCGGTTGGCCACCAGGTCTTCTACCACCTTGCGGAACAGCAGGTTAATGCGGGGCTGCACGCGGAAGCCTAACCGGAATTCCACGCGGATGATGTCGTTGGGGATGATGTGCTCTACGGTGTATTCCGAGGTATAGGGATCATCCAGCGTGTCCACATGGATAAACCAGTAGATATCGGCGCGCTTGGGTTTGCGGTTCAGGATGGAATAGATGATCTTGTGCTCGATTTCCCTGGGGTTGTCGGCCGAAGTGAGGTACACCAGGTGGGTCGCATACTTGGGCACCGAGCGGTCATTACTTAATTCCTGGATCTTGGGGATATAGTGGTCCAGCCGCACAAACTCGACGTAGCGGTTCTTGATCTTGCGGGCCCGGTGCCAGTCGTACATAATAAGGAACAAAAAGCCGCCCACAATAACCGCCACATAGCCGCCATGGGGGAACTTTTCCATGTTGGCCCACAGGAAGCTCGCTTCAATGGTAAGGAACACCAGGAGGTAGAGATAGACCAGGGGACGCCGCGTGCGCCGGATGACCAGGTAGTTGGAAAACAGGATGGAGGTGGCGATCATGCACAGGGTGATGGCCAGCCCGTAGGCCGCTTCCATATTGGCCGCTTTTTTAAAGTGCAGCACGATGCCCACGCAGCCCAGGAACAGCAGGATGTTGATGGCCGGGATAAAGAGTTGCCCGCGGGCTTCGGTAGGGTAAATGATCCGGAACTTGGGCCACAGGTTCAGGCGTATGGCTTCCGAAATAAGGGTAAAGGACCCGGAGATCAGCGCCTGGGAAGCAATGATGGCCGCGGCGGTGGCGATGGCGATACCAAAGTAGCGGAACCATTCAGGCATAACGCCATAAAAGGGGTTGAAGCCGCTTTCAATCATATCGGGGGTGATGGCCTGCCCCCCGTAGTGGCTCAGCAGCCAGGCACCCTGGCCCAGGTAGTTCAGGATGAGGCAGCTTTTCACAAAGATCCACGAGTAGCGGATATTCCACTTACCGCAGTGGCCCAGGTCGGAGTAGAGGGCTTCTGCCCCCGTGGTGCAGAGGAACACGCCGCCGAGGATGTAAAAGCCCCGCGGGTAGGTGATCAGCAGCTTCAGGCCATACCAGGGATTGAAGGCGCGGAAGACATGGAGGTCGTCGGAGAGGTGCACCGCGCCCAGCGTGGCCAGCATGAGGAACCAGCCCAGCATCACCGGTCCAAATACCCGCCCGATAAAGGCGGTACCGAATTGCTGGATAAAGAAGAGCACCGACAGGATGGCGATGACGATATAGATGATGGTGGCCTGGCTGATGCCCGACAGGATCGGCACCTGCTTTAAGCCCTCGATGGCGGAGGTGACGGTGATGGGCGGGGTGATCATGCCGTCGGCCAGCAGGGCCGCCCCGCCGATCATGGCCGGGATGACGAGCCACTTGCGCCGCCGGCGCACCAGGGCGAAGAGGGAAAAGATGCCCCCCTCGCCGCGGTTGTCGGCCTCCAGGGTCAGGAGTACGTACTTGATGGTGGTTTGCAGGGTGAGGGTCCAGATGATCAGCGACAGGGCACCCACCACCAGCTCTTCGGTGATGACCTTGCCGCTGGTGATGGCGTTGAGCACGTAGAGCGGCGAGGTGCCGATGTCGCCGTAAATAATGCCCAGGGCGATCAGCAGCCCGGCCAGCGTCACTTTATTATGGGGTGTTAACATGCGGGAGGGGTGTTTTAAACGAGCGTCAGGAATGGTTACAGACAAAGCGGTAGCCCACCCCCGACTCGGTCAGGAGGAGGCGGGGACGGTTGGGGTCGGCTTCTATTTTCTTGCGCAGCTGGGCGATGAACACCCTCAGGTATTGCGACTGGTTGATGTAACCGGGCCCCCACACATCGCGCAGCAGGAACTGGTGGGTGAGCACCTTGCCTTCGTGGCGGGCAAAAACAGCCAGCAGGTTGTACTCCGTGGCGGTGAGCTTTACCACCTCGCCGTTCTTTTTCACGGTTCGCTGGCCAAGGTCAATGAGCAGGTCGTCGCACCCGATCACCGGCTGGCTTTCTTCGCTTAGGGAGCTGCGCAGGGCCGACCGGATGCGGGCCAGCAGCTCACCGGTACGGAACGGCTTGGTGAGGTAGTCGTTAGCCCCGCTGTCGAGGGCCTCGATAATGTCGCTTTCACCGTTCTGTACCGAAAGGATCAGCACCGGGGCCGTGTACCACTCGCGCAGCTTTTTGAGCACGCTTTGACCCCCTTCGTCCGGCAGCCCCAGGTCGAGGATCACCAGGTCGGGTGGGTGGTTGGCGGCCAGGGCCAGGCCTTCGCGGGCCGTGGCCGCGGCCTTTACGGCGTAGCCATTGGAGCCCAGGGTAATATCGAGGAGCTTGCGGATGGGCGCTTCGTCATCGATGATCAGTACTTCCGTCTTAACCATTCTTCTTGCTTTTTGTGGTTATCGTGTGTAGGCGCAGGAAAGGTGACGGTGAACCGTGCCCCACCGGTGCGCACGTTTTGAAGCGTTACCGTACCGTGCATGGCTTCGGTAAAGCCCTTTACAATGGAGAGCCCCAGGCCGGTGCCCCCGGTTTGGGTGTGCGGGAGCCGGTAAAACTTATCAAAGACCCTGTGGAGTTCCGCTTCGGGAAAGCCGGGCCCGTTGTCTTCCACGGCGAGCTCCAGCACGCCGGTGTGGTCCTGCGCGGTGATGCGGATGGTGCTGTTCCAGGGGGTATAGAGACAGGCGTTGTTCAGCAGGTTGAAGAGGATCTGCTCCAGCATGCCCTTATCGAGCTTGTAGAGGGGCAGCAAAGGGTTGATGTTGATCGATATGTTTTGGGTGAACTTGTTTTCTTCGATGCGCTGCACGGCGTCATACACCACCTCGCTCACGTCGCACCAGTCCATGCGGGGCTGCAGGAAGCCCGACTCCAGGCGCGACATGCTGAGCAGGTTTTCCACCTGCTGGTTGAGGCGGAAGGAGGCCTTGGCGATCTCGCCCAGCAGCTCGCCCCTGTTTTCGGCCGAGAGGTTCTGGTGCGGCGCCAGCAGGGTGTCGGTGGCTCCTACAATGGTGGCGATGGGCGTGCGCAGCTCGTGCGACAGGGAGTTGAGCAGGGTGTTGTAGAGCCGCACGGTATGGGCTTTTTCTTCCCTTTCGCGCGCCACCTTTTCCACCTGCCGGATCTTGTGGGTCAGCACCGCGTTCACCAGGGCAATGACAAAGTACATGACAAACAGGATGGTATCGTCGGTGGCGCCCACGTGAAAGGTGAAGCGGGGCGGAATAAAGAAGAAGTTCCACACCAGCGCACTCAGCGCGGCAGCGCCCAGCACGGGCAGGATATCGAAGGTGATGGCAATAAGGGAAACAGTGAGCAACAGGATCAGCGCCACTACGCGGTAGCCCACCAGGGACGACAAGGTGTAACACAGCAGCGCGACAGCGGTCACGAGCAGCCCGCTTAGTAAAAACTGCCGCCCCTTGCTTAGTTTATTGATGATCAGATTTTCCATGTGCCGGAAACACGCTACAAAGGTAGAGCCGGGGGTATAAGGGGCGTATAAAACCTGGCCCCGGGGGTATAAAGATTTTATAAAGAAGCCGGGAGCTGTACGGGGAGGCAATGAGTGGTGAGTGATGAGTGATGAGTTGTGAGTGATGAGGGGCATGAGACGTGAGAGGTGAGACAAGAAT
>DASWYM010000496.1:0-13192 GCA_036404975.1 Chitinophagaceae bacterium | reverse complement strand
ACCGGGGCAGGCAGCGGGATCGGCCGGGCGGTGGCCCTGCTCTTTGCCCGCCGTAAAGCGCATGTTCATATCCTGGACCTGAACGAAGGGGCCCTGCAGGCCGTGGCCGATGAGATCAAAAGCGAAGGGGGAAGCGTTTCTATCCACGCCTGTGATGTGACGGTGCAGGAGGGGGTACGGAAGGTCTTTACCGCCATCGGCACCCTGGATATCCTGGTCAACAGTGCGGGGGTATCGCACATCGGGCGGGCCGACACTACCTGCGAAGAAGACTTTGACCGGGTGTACCGCGTCAATGTAAAAGGGGTGTACAACTGCCTGCACGAGGCCCTGCCCCTCATGAAAGCCGCCCGGCGGGGGGTGATCCTCAACATGGCGTCCATTGCCAACCACGTGGGACTGCCCGACCGCTTTGCCTATTCGATGAGCAAGGGGGCGGTGTATGCCATGACCCTGTCGGTGGCCAAAGACTACATCAGTGATGGCATCCGCTGTAACTGCGTGTCGCCGGCACGGGTGCATACACCGTTTGTGGACGGGTTCCTGGCGAAGAACTATCCCGGCCAGGAGGCCGAGATGTTTGAAAAGCTTTCCCGTACCCAGCCCATAGGCCGTATGGCCCGGCCGGAGGAAATAGCCACCCTGATCCTTTATTTGTGTTCCGATGAAGCTTCCTTTATTACCGGGTGTGATTACCCGATCGATGGGGGCTTTATAAAGCTCAATAATTAACATGACCGTTGGATTGTTTGTTCCCTGTTACGTCGACCAGTTCTATCCCGGTGTCGCCATTGCCACCCTCGAATTACTCGAACGATTTGGCTGCACGGTGGGTGTGCCGCTGAAACAGACCTGTTGCGGTCAGCCCATGGCCAATGCGGGGTTCGCCTCCTCCACGGAAGGCTGCAACAGGAATTTTATCGATAATTTTTCCACCTACGACTATATCGTGTCGCCCTCCGGTTCCTGCGTGCTGCACGTAAAGGAGCACCTGCACGAAGGCCGGCGGCACGGGGAGGCGGAGCACATTCGCCGCCATATCTACGAGATCACCGAGTTCCTGACCGACGTGCTGGGGGTGAGCGACCTTAAGGCATCCTTCCCGCACCGCGTGGGGCTTCACGTTAGCTGCCATGGCCAGCGCGGTCTCCATCTTTCCTCTATGAGCGAGAGGGTGGAGCCTCCTTTCTCCAAAGCCGAAAGCCTGCTGCGCCAGGTAAAAGGCCTGGAGGTAGTGCATGCCGCCCGCCCCGATGAATGCTGCGGCTTTGGCGGCACCTTCTGCGTCACCGAAGAAGCCGTGTCGGCCCGCATGGGCACCGACCGCCTGGCAGAACACCAGGACAACGGGGTAGAGTATATCACCGGTGGGGATATGAGTTGCCTGATGCACCTGGAGGGCCTGCTCAAACGGCAGAAGAGCCGGGTAAAAGTGATTCATATCGCCGAAATCCTGAACGCCCAATGATGCCAATAGTAAAAGAACACAGCCCCGCTGCAGAGCAGTTTCTCCAGGATGCAAAGCGTGCCCGCTGGCACGACGAGACCCTGTGGTTCGTGCGGGCCAAAAGAGACAAGGCAGCGCATAGCCTGCCGGGCTGGGAAGCCCTGCGCGAGCAAGCCTCCCGCATCAAAGCCCATACTTTGTCCCGGCTGGACGACTACCTGGTGGAGTTTGAAACCAGGGCCCAGGAGAACGGTGTACGCGTGCACTGGGCCGTAGACGGCGAAGAACACAACCGGATCGTTCATGCCCTGCTCAAAGCAAATGGGGTGAAGGCCGTGGTGAAGAGCAAGTCGATGCTCACCGAAGAGTGCGGGCTGAATCATTACCTCCGCGATAAAGGCATTGAAGTAGTGGACACCGACCTGGGTGAATACATTGTGCAGCTCCGTGAAGAACAGCCCAGCCACATCGTGCTGCCGGCCATACACCTGAAAAAGGAAGAGGTGAGTGCCACTTTTCACCAGCACCTGCACACCGAAAAGGGGAACAACGACGCCACCTACCTCACGCGGGCTGCCCGCAAAGTGCTCCGCGATAAGTTCCTGTCGGCCGATGCGGCCATTACGGGGGTGAACTTCGCCGTGGCCCAAACCGGGGGCATCGTGGTGTGCACCAACGAAGGCAATGCCGATATGGGCGTGCATGCGGCTAAGCTGCATATTGCCTCTATGGGTATCGAAAAGATCATTCCCAAAGCAAGTCACCTGGGCGTGTTCCTGCGCCTGCTGGCCCGCAGTGCCACCGGCCAGCCCATCACCACCTATTCGAGTCATTTTCACCGACCCGCACCGGGGCAGCAGCTGCACGTGGTGCTGGTGGACAATGGCCGCACCCGCCAGCTGGCCCGCGAGGAGTTCCGCAATTCGCTGAAGTGCATCCGCTGCGGTGCCTGCTTTAATACCTGCCCGGTGTACCGCCGCAGTGGCGGGCACAGCTACCATAACTCGGTGGCAGGCCCGATCGGGTCTATCCTGGCGCCCAACGGGGACATGCGGGCCAATGCCGATCTGCCCTTCGCCTCCACGCTTTGCGGCTCCTGCACCCATGTGTGTCCCGTGAAGATCAACATTCACGAGCAGTTGTGGACCTGGCGGCAGATCCTGATGAAGGAAGGCCTGGCGCCTGCCTCCAAGAAGATCGGCATCCGGTTGATGGCCGGTGTGCTGTCGAGCCCTGCCCTGTACAGGATGGGTGGAAAGATGGCGCGGTGGGTGTTGCACGTGGCGCCATCTATGGCGAAGAACCGGCTGAACCCCTGGTTCAAGCAGCGCGAGATGCCGGAGGCCCCCAAAGAAAGCTTTATCGAGTGGTACCAGAAAAGGGGGAAAAATGGGAAGTAGAGAAAAGATACTCAGCGCGATCAGGCAAAGCAAGCCCGAAGCCGTGGAGCTGGAAACTGGTCCTTATACACCTGAGAGAACAGGTGACCTTGTTGGCTCATTTGCAGCTACGCTGGAAAGCATCGGTGGCCGGTGCACGGTACTGGATGATAGAATCGCGCTGGAGGCCTTCCTGGCCGAAGAAGGGCAGAAAGGCGCCCGCATGGTGAATGGAATAAAGGCTACGCCGGGCTACAACCTGGAGGCAGTGCGCAGCAGCGAAGCCCGGGAACTGGAATCGGTACAGGTGGCCATACTTCAAGGGGAACTGGGCGTGGCAGAAAATGGGGCTATTTGGGTAACGGAAGAAGCGCTGGGACACCGTATCCTTCCCTTCATCACCCAGGGGCTTGTGCTGGTGCTGGCCCAGAGCCGGATCGTTGCCACGATGCACGATGCCTACGAGCAACTGGCAGTGGATGAACCGGGGTATGGAGTATTTATTGCCGGCCCGTCAAAGACGGCCGATATCGAGCAATCGCTGGTGATTGGGGCGCACGGCCCGGTAGCCATGCAGGTTCTTATTTTAAAAGACCAATAACGCAATTATGAAACTGATACGGTTTAGAGACAATGGATCGGTAAAGCCAGGGGTTATCCTGGAAGATGGTTATTACGACACATCTGGTTTTGGAGAAGATTATAATGAAAGCTTCTTTGCCTCCGACGGCCTGAGCCGCCTGAAGCAATATGTAGAGAAGCAAAACGGTACGCTGCCGAAGGTGTCTTCCCCGGTATCGCTGGACAGCCCGGTAGCCCGCCCGTCTAAGATCGTGTGCATCGGGCTGAACTACGCCGATCATGCAAAAGAGACGGGAGCCGCCCCGCCCCCGGAGCCGGTGATCTTCTTTAAGTCGACCACCGCCCTGGTGGGTCCGAACGATGACCTGGTGATCCCCCGGGGCTCCACCAAGACCGATTGGGAAGTGGAGCTGGCGGTGGTGATCGGTAAAAAGGCATCGTACGTGGAAGAATCGCAGGCGATGGATCACGTGGCCGGCTATTGCCTGCACAATGATGTAAGCGAGCGGGAGTTCCAGCTCGAGCGCAATGGCACCTGGGACAAGGGCAAGGGCTGCGATACCTTTGCGCCTATTGGACCTTTCCTGGCCACAAAGGACGAAATAAGGGACGTAGACAACCTGCGCTTATGGCTCACCGTCAACGGCAAGGTGATGCAGGACGGCAGTACGTCGAACCTGATTTTCAAGATCCCCTTCCTTATTGCTTACGTGAGCCAGTTTATGACTTTGCTACCCGGGGATGTGATCTCCACCGGCACACCGGCCGGTGTAGGGCTGGGCATGAATCCACAAGTTTATTTAAAAGAGGGCGACGTGGTGGAGCTGGGTATTGACGGGCTGGGCACCTCGCGCCAAAATGTAAAAGCCTATGCAAAGAATTGACGCCCACCAGCACTTCTGGCACTTTGACCCGGTACGCGACTCCTGGATCACCGAAGAGATGACCGTCATCCAGCGCGATTTTTTGCCCGCTGACCTGAAGCCACTTCTCGATAAAGCAGGCATCGATGGCTGTGTGGCCGTCCAGGCGGTGCAGGCAGAATCCGAAAACGACTTCCTTCTTGGGCTGGCCAAAGAGGCTTCCTTTATCCGCGGTATTGTAGGATGGGTGGACCTGCAGGCAAACGATATTAATGAACGCCTGGCTTACTATAAGCAGTTTCCCCTGGTCAAAGGCTTCCGCCATGTGCTGCAGGGCGAAAAGGACCGCGCCCTGATGCTGCGCCCCCCCTTTCAAAAGGGTATAGAGGCCCTGGGCCGGCACGGCTTTACCTATGACCTCCTCATCTTTCCCGACCAGCTGGCCTTTTCTACCGAACTGGTGATGATGTACCCGGAGCAAAAGTTTGTGCTCGACCACCTCGCCAAGCCGGATATACAGACCGGCAACATCTCCGGGTGGATGAAAGATATACAGGTGCTGAGCAGCCTTCCCAACGTATGGTGCAAGATCTCGGGCATGGTGACCGAAGCGGACTGGAAAGGCTGGAAACGGGACGATTTCCGCCGGGTGCTCGATACAACAGTCGCGGCGTTCGGTACCGGTCGTATTATGTATGGCTCGGACTGGCCGGTCTGCCAGGTGGCAGCTTCTTACAGTGATACCCTGGGCATTGTACAGGATTATTTCTCTTCCTTTTCAAAAAGCGAGCAGGACGCCTTCTTTGGCGGCAATGCTATTCAATTCTATAATTTATAAGTCGTATGGATTTAGCACTAAAAGATAAAGTCATTATAGTTACCGGCGGAGCCAAGGGAATCGGCGAGGGCATAGTGCGCGTGCTGGCAGCCGAGGGCGCCATTGCCGTTGTGGTAGGCAGGAATGCTGCCGACAACCAAAAGCTGGCAGATGAAATCGTGTCTTCCGGTGGAAAGGCTTTCCCGGTTGCGGCCGAACTGACCGATCCCGCAGCGAGTGAAAAGGCTATTGCAACTGTAATAAATGAATTCGGGCGCATTGACGGGCTGGTGAACAACGCGGGCGTGAACGATGGAGTAGGATTGGAGAAGGGATCCTATGAGACCTTTATGGCTTCCCTGCACAAAAACGTGGTGCACTACTACCTGATGGCCCACTACGCGCTGCCGCACCTGATCCAGTCAAAGGGTGCTATCGTCAACATCTCGTCCAAGACGGCCGAAACAGGGCAGGGGGGCACTTCGGCCTATGCGGCAGCCAATGGAGGGCGCAACGCGCTGACCCGCGAATGGGCCGTGGAGCTGCTCAAGTACGGTATCCGGGTGAATGCCGTGATCGTGGCAGAGTGCTTTACGCCCCTATATGAGCGCTGGATTCGTACCCTTCCCAACCCGGAAGAAAAGCTCCGGCAGATCACGTCTATGATCCCCCTGGGAAACCGGATGACCACGGCGGAGGAAATTGCCAACACCGTAGCCTTCCTGCTTTCCGAGCGCTCCAGCCATACCACCGGGCAGCTGATACACGTAGACGGCGGATACGTACACCTGGACCGGGCACTGGCCAACGCCTAAAGTGTCGGTGAAAGACCGTTTATAAATGGGGTCGGCAAAGTAATGGTTGCTGGTCCCCATCTTTTGGAAACGAATCAACCAACATGATTTCCAAAAATTAATCGACTAGAATGAACAACGTTTTAAACACCACTTTAATGCATCCCAGGGACCAGATCGCTTTAGTGATTGCCCGCATTTACCGCCGCGGACTGACCACTACCTCCGGGGGCAATATTTCGATCATGGACGAGAGCGGCGATATCTGGGTGACGCCGTCGGCAGTAGATAAAGGATCCTTGCAGCCCCAGGATATCGTGTGCGTCAAAAAGAACGGAGAGATCATCGGGCGCCACAAGCCTTCTTCGGAGTTCCCTTTCCACAAGGCCATTTATGAAGCCCGTCCCGATATCAGGGCTGTCATCCATGCGCACCCGCCCGCCCTGGTTTCCTTCAGCATCGTGCGGCAGATCCCCAACGCCAACATCATTGCCCATGCCCGGCGCGTGTGCGGCTCGGTAGGCTATGCCAAATACAAGCTGCCCGGCAGCTCGGCCCTGGGAGAGGTGATCGCCCAGGAGTTTATCAAGGGCCACCATGCTACGATTATGGAAAACCACGGCACGGTAGTGGGTGGCGAAGACCTGAGCGATGCCTTCCAGCGCTTTGAGACCCTGGAATTCTGCGCCCGCACGATCCTGTTCAGCAATATGATCGGCAAGCCATCCTACCTGAATGATGAGCAGATAGCTGCCTTCGAGGCCCAGATCCCGGACCTTATGCCCGAAATGGAACGAGTGGAGCACCCTTCGGACGAGCGTGAAAAGCGCCTGGAGATTGCCAACATAGTTCAGCGGGCCTGCCAGCAGGGAATTATGATGAGTTCGTACGGTACCGTTTCGGTACGCTGGCGGGGGAACGATTTCCTGATTACGCCCAAGGACGTGGCCCGGTGGGACATGAGTGAAACAGATGTCGTGCAGATCAGGGATGGCAAACGGGAGCCCGGCAAGATCCCCAGCCGCACTACTTACCTGCACCAGGAGATCTATAAGAAACATCCTGAGATCAACTCGATCATCCTTACCCAGCCGCCCTACCTGATGGCTTTTGCCGCCACCGACACCCCCTTTGATGTGCGCACCATCCCGGAGAGCTGGATCTTCCTCAAGGACGTACACAGCATTGCCTTTGGCGAGCAGTTCGAAGGTAAAACCGTGATTAGTGAGCTTATTTCCAAAAGCAACCCCGCCCTTTTAATCAAGAACGATGGTATCGTGGTGGTGGGCGACCAGCTCTTACAGACGTTCGACTACCTGGAGGTGGCCGAGTTCAGTGCCAAGTCGCTGGTGATGTGTGCCCCCATAGGCCAGATGACACCCATCAATGACGAGCAGGTGGAAGAACTGAGGATGGCATTTATCAAAGAATAGCCAATGCGGTTCAGAGTATCCCGGTACTTTTTTGTGCCAGGTGTACCGGCATGGACCTGCCGCCTTTAGTGAGGACGGAAGTAGTACTGGTTTTACCCAAAGCCTGTAACAGCGATGTTTACAGGCTTTGTTGTTATAGCCCTTTGCGGTGTGCCCGTAATAAGACCTGTTGATTATAGAATGATGTTGGAAGTGGAGTGCTATGTGCAACCGTTTGCACGGGAAAAGTAATCTATGAAAGCTGTTAATAAAGTAATTTGAGTGGGCAAATCCTATAGATCCCGGTGATGGAACCTGTCGGCTTTTTGTACATGTCCTTCACTTCTAACTACGTGCACATATGATTAAGCGACTATTTAAAATAGGATGGCTCTTTTGCCTGGCAATGACAGGAGAGGCGCAGCAACAGCCTAACATGGTGATCATTGTATCTGATGATCATGCCTTCCAGGCCATCGGCGCCTATGGCAGCAAGCTGATGGAAACTCCGGCCATCGACCGTATTGCCAAAGAGGGAGTTGTATTCAATCATGCCTATGTTACCAACTCGATCTGCGGCCCCAGCCGGGCGGTGATCCTGACGGGCAAATACAGCCATAAGAACGGCTTTAAGGACAACGAGAACTCCAGCTTCGACGGCAGACAAAATACCTTCATCAAGGAACTGGGAAAGGCTGGTTACCAGACAGCGTGGATCGGCAAGTGGCACCTCGAGACACAGCCCCAGGGCTTTACCTATTGGAAAATTCTACCCGGCCAGGGTCATTATTACAACCCCGACTTCATTGAAATGGACGGCAGCCGGAAGCGGCAGGAGGGTTACGTATCCAATCTCATAGAAAACGAAGCGGAAGCCTGGCTGGACCAACGGGATAAAAGCAAGCCCTTTTGCCTGGTCATCGGCCACAAGGCCACCCATCGCACCTGGATACCCGACACGTTGGATATGGGCCGGTTTGATAGCGTGACGTTTCCCCTGCCGCCAACTTTCTATGACACGTACACCAACAGGCACGCTGCCCAGGTGCAGGACATGACCATAGCCAAAACAATGCTCATGGGCTATGACCTGAAAATGTTTGAAGGGGAGGTGAGAGAAGGAAGCGTTACGAGGATGAATGCGGCACAACGAGCACGCTTTGAGGCGTATTACCGCCTGATCCAGGAAGACCTGAAGGCCCGCAACCTGACAGGCAACGCCCTGACCGAATGGAAATACCAGCGCTACCTGCGCGACTACCTTTCCACGGCCGCTTCCCTGGACCGCAACATTGGTCGCACCCTGGATTACCTGGACCGCCATAGCCTGGCCGATAACACCATCGTGATCTACCTGTCGGACCAGGGGTTCTATATGGGCGAGCACGGCTGGTTCGATAAGCGCTTTATGTACGAAGAATCGTTCCGCACCCCGATGGTCATGCGCTATCCCGGGGAGGTAAAGCCGGGTGTACGGTCGGATGCTTTCGTGATGAACCTGGACATAGCACCCACACTGCTGAATGCAGCCGGTGTGGCGGTACCAAAGGACATGCAGGGGCAATCTTTTTTACTCCAGGTGACCGGGAAGGGGAAAAAAGGTCGGGCCGCGATGTATTATCACTACTATGAAAATGGGGAGCATTCCGTGTCGCCGCATTTCGGTATCCGGACGGAACGCTACAAGCTGATCCGCTTTTACAAGAGGGTGGAAGGCTGGGAACTGTACGACCTGCAAAAGGATCCATCGGAAATGAATAACCTGTACGGGAAAAAAAGGTACAAAAAGATCACCACTGACCTGAAGAAGAACCTGGATGCATTGATGCGTCAATACGAGGATGATGATGCACGAAAGATCCTGGAAGAAGAAAGTCCTGCACTTGCGACAAATGCTTTAATCAACAGTCCCTTATGAGTAAACGATATTGCCTCACACTGAACCTGAAGAATGATCCCGACCTCATCCGGCAGTACGAGGAAAAGCACCGGGCCGTATGGCCTGAGGTGCTTCAATCCATCCGGAACTCGGGTATCCTGGACATGGAGATCTATCGCTTCGGGACCCGGTTGTTTATGATCATGGAAGCAGAAGAGGACTTTACGTTTGAACGCAAACAGGCGCAGGATGCCGGCAATGCGAAAGTGGCGGAGTGGGAAGACCTGATGTGGAAGTATCAGCAACCCCTGGAAGGGGCTGCACCGGGGGAGAAATGGATGTTGATGGAGAAGCTGTTCGACTTAAAATATGCCAACAAGTAAATTGTCAATATTGCAGGAAACAGGGCTTCCACTTTTCAACCGGTGTAGCCCTGTTTCATTTTCTCAGATTGCTTTCAACGAAGGCTTTGGTGATTCTTTACCCACAGCATACCCCTTCAGCGCATAATACAGGATGAACAGGTAAGCCGGTGTCATGCACACCAGGAAGGAGAGATGATTGGACAGGATACCGGTATCTTTCAGGTAGGTATACAGCAGGGGTATAAGGGCGCCTCCGGCAATACCCATGATCAACAAGGCCGAACCGATCTTGGTAAAGCGGCCCAACCCATCAATGGCCAGCGGGAAGATAGCCGGCCACATGAGGGCGTTGGCAAAACCCAGCAGCGCAATAAAGGCAATGGCCATATACCCACTGCTCAGGAACACGCAGAAGGTAAGCACCACGCCCAGCACCGCGGAGATCGCCAGGGCTTTTTGCTGCGACAGGTAGCGTGGGATGGTAAAGATCCCGATCACGTAGCCGGCCAGCATGGCAAAAAGGGTGAAGGTGGTAAAATACTTGGTTTCGTCCAGGGGGATGCCCAACTCCCGGCCATAGGCGCCGATGGCATCACCGGCCATCACTTCCACGCCCACATAAAGGAACAGACACAGTACCCCCAGCAGCAAGTGGGGAAACTGGAACACAGAGGTCTTGCCGGCTGCCGCTGTGTCGCTGGCGGAATCTTCTTCACTTTCAATTTCCGGGAGCGAGGATCGGCGGATCATCCAGGCCAGTAAAACCAGCACCACCGCCATGATAATATAAGGGGGAATTACCCGCTGGGCCAATTGGTTCAACAAAGCTTCCCGGGTGACCACGTCGGCAGCGGATGCCAGCTCCTGCTGGATGGCTCCTGCATTATTCAGCACCAGGGCCCCAAGGATTAGAGGACTGAGCATGCCGGCCACTTTATTACAAATGCCCATGATGGAGATGCGCTGAGCCGCGCTTTCTATAGGCCCAATGATACTGATGTAAGGGTTGCTGGCAGTTTGCAGAAGCGACAGTCCGGCCCCCTGTATGAACAGCCCGGTAAGGAACAGGCTAAAGTTGCGCGCATAGGCCGCCGGGATAAAAACGATAGAACCCAGGGCCATCACCATTAGTCCCAGGGCCATTCCGTTCTTAAAACCCGTCTTTTTCAGGATGTAAGAGGAAGGTATGGCCAGGAAGAAGTAGGCCATGTAAAAAGCAAAGGTGACAAAGAACGCCTGTATATCGGTTTCCAGTTCGCAAGCCAGCTTTAGAAAGGGGATCAGAGTCCCGTTGAGCCAGGTGACAAAGCCAAAGACAAAAAACAGTACGCCGATAATGACAATAGCATAACGGCTGTTCGCTCCTGAAGTATTCATATTGCGTGAGGTTATTGGGATCCCGAAGTGAATGTACTGAATCGGGCGGCCTCACAGACGGGCAAACGATTGCACAACTTTGATTTTGTTCAATCGTTTGCGCAGTAACAAGGCTGCATAATTGTCTAAGTTTGACTATGAAAGAACGGGGCTCATAACATAAGGAATTTTACTATCCTGATCATATTTCCTGTGAAGATCGCAAATAGAGCTGTCCTTATTGAAGATGCAACATCACGTTGCAGTATGTCCATACTGTAATTTTTTGACCACCCATCAACAAGAACGAATATGGTTACAGAAGTATTGACACCCCATAAACTGGTTTCCTTTGAAAAAGTTCCCACCACCATCTATTCCGGTACCGCGGAAGCTTCGGCAGCCGTTGCCCGCGAGATCGCTGCGCTAATACGGAGCAAGCAGAAAAGTGGTGAATACGCTGTACTGGGACTGGCTACCGGCTCTACACCCAAAAAGGTATACGCCGAGCTGATCCGCCTGCATAAAGAGGAAGGCTTAAGTTTCAAAAACGTAGTAAGCTTCAACCTGGACGAGTATTATCCCCTGGATCCCGATGCCCTGCAGAGTTACCACTATTTCATGGAGGAGAACCTCTTTAAGCATATCGATATTGAAGAGGAGCATTGCTTTATTCCCCATGGCGATACCCCCCAGGAGGTATTGAAGCTAAGCTGCGAGGACTACGAACGCAAGATAGAAGAGTACGGCGGCATTGATTTCCAGCTGCTGGGAATTGGCCGTAATGGCCACATTGGCTTTAACGAGCCGGGCTCTCACGTCGGTTCTGTCACCCGCCTGCTGACGCTGGACCTGGTGACCCGTTCGGATGCCGCTAAGGATTTTGGGGGCATTACCCGTGTGCCGCGTAAGGCGATCACGATGGGGGTGGGTACTATACTGAAAGCACGGCGTATCGTGCTGCTGGCCTGGGGAGAGCAAAAGGCCGGCATCATCCGGCAGGCCGTAGAAGGACCTGTCACGGAGTTTGTGCCCGCTTCCTACCTGCAGGGACACCCCAACGCAGAAATTGTACTGGATGAAGCGGCCGCCGCTGAACTGACCCGCCGCAAGACACCCTGGCTTACCGATAACGTGGTATGGAATACCGCTATGATCAAAAAGGCGGTAACTAACCTGGCGCTGGCCGTAGGAAAGCCGGTGCTCAAGCTGACGGATAATGATTACAATGAAAATGGCCTGAGCGACCTGCTGGCGCTGTACGGGCAGGCCTACGATATCAATATTGAAGTCTTCAACTGGCTGCAACATACCATAACGGGCTGGCCGGGCGGGAAGCCTAATGCCGATGACTCGCACCGGCCCGAGCGGGCTACGCCTGCTTCCAAGCGGGTACTTATTTTCAGCCCTCATCCCGATGATGATATTATCTCCATGGGCGGCACCTTCCAGCGCCTGGTGGACCAGGGACATGAAGTGCACGTGGCTTACCAGACCAGCGGCAATATTGCCGTAGCCGATGATGAAGCCTTTCGATTCATAGAATTTGTACAGGACTACAACCGCCGCTTTGATATCACCTCTCCCGCGGCCGATACCATTTATGCCGATGCGCTGTCCTTTCTGCAAAAGAAAAAGAGCGGAGAGCCGGATAGCGAAGCTTTGCGCGCCGTAAAGGGCCTGATCCGGAAAGGCGAGGCTCGGAATACCTGCCGCTTTGTGGGTGTGCCCATGGAACGGGTACATTTCCTTGACCTGCCTTTTTACGAGACCGGGTCGGTAGAAAAGAACCCGATCGGTCCGGAGGACATCGGGCTCATTGCTTCCCTAATTGAAAAGGTTAAGCCTCACCAGATTTTTGCCGCAGGCGACCTGGCCGACCCACACGGCACCCACAAGGTGTGCCTGGATGGCATCTTTGAAGCCATCGACAGGCTGAAAGGGGACGCCTTCCTAAAAGACTGCTGGGTGTGGCTGTATAAAGGAGCGTGGGCTGAGTGGGACATCGACCAGATTGAAATGGCCGTGCCGATGAGCCCCGACCAGGTTTTAAAGAAGCGCTATGGCATCTTCAAGCACCAGTCGCAAAAGGATGGGGTGGTCTTCCAGGGAACCGATAACCGCGAGTTCTGGCAGCGGGCAGAGGACCGGAACCGGGCCACGGCCGCCATGTATAACAAGCTGGGGTTGGCGGAATATGAAGCCATGGAGGCTTTTGTACGTTGGATTTTTTAATCATTCTCGTATAGCAATCACTATTTACCAGGGCTGTTGTTCTCTCATCGGCCCTCTTTTTTT
>DASWYM010000495.1:0-2571 GCA_036404975.1 Chitinophagaceae bacterium | reverse complement strand
CAGGGCCCTGCAACTGGAGTGGAAGTACAGCAAAGGCGAGATCCTGCAGCTCTACCTGAACCTGGTTCCCTATGGCGGTAATATCGAAGGGGTAAAGGCGGCGGCTTACCTGTATTTCCATAAGGCTCCCGATCACCTGTCGCTGGCCGAGATCACCGCACTGTCTATTATTCCGAACCGCCCCTCTTCGCTGGTGGTTGGAAAACACAACGACCGCATCGTAGCCGAACGGAACAAATGGCTGCAACGCTTTGCCCGGGAAGGCGTCTTTACCCCCAAAGAGATCGAAGATGCCCTGGCTGAACCCCTCCAGGCACAGCGGTCGGCAGTACCGCGCTACGTGCCCCACCTGGCGTGGAAGCTGAAAAGGCAGTCTACCGGCTACCTGATACAGACTAACATCCGATTGAACACGCAACTAAAGATCGAAAAGCTGACAGCTGATTATATCCGCACCCTGCGGCTACAGAACATTCGCAACGCGGCGATTGTGGTGATGGATAACAAGACCCGTAAAGTGGTGGCCTACGTAGGCTCGGCCGACTTTGGGGATACGACCGATGGCGGGCAGGTGAACGGGGCGGCAGCTATCCGCCAGCCAGGATCGACGCTGAAGCCGCTGCTGTATGGCCTTTGTATTGACGAGGGGTTGCTCACGCCCAGGATGGTAATTTCGGATGTGGCGGTGAACTATAATGGCTATGCCCCGGAGAACTATGACCAGAAGTTCAACGGTTACGTGACGGTAGAGCAGGCTCTGGAGCGCTCGCTGAATATCCCCTCGGTAAAAAGCCTGCAGATGCTCGGCAAGGAACGCATGATCCATACGCTGGGGGCAGCCCACTTCCACCAGGTGGTGAAGGACCAGAACAAGCTGGGACTCTCGCTGATCCTCGGTGGCTGCGGTACGACCCTGGAGCAGTTAACGGCCCTCTTCTCGGCCTTTGCCAATGAGGGGGTATACAGTCCTGCCCGCTTCCGTCAAAGCGATCCGGTGCAAAAAGGGGAGCGCCTGCTGTCGGCACCGGCCTCCTTTATGATTACCGATATCCTTTCGCGAGTCAACCGTCCGGACTTCCCGCTGAACTGGGGGGCGACGGAGCACATGCCGAAGATCGCCTGGAAGACCGGCACTTCGTACGGGCGCAGGGATGCGTGGAGCATCGGGTATAACAAGAAGTATACGGTGGGGGTGTGGGTTGGTAATTTCTCCGCCCAGGGCGTTCCCGAGCTCAGCGGAGCTCATTCGGCCACGCCACTGCTCTTTAAAGTGTTCAATACCATTGACTACGATAACAGCGAGTGGTTCTCGCCACCCAAAGACCTGGAGTGGCGGCAGGTGTGCAGCGAAACCGGTCTGCCGCCGGGACCTCATTGCACCAACCTTTTACTGGATCCGTTTATTCCCCTGGTTAGCCCCACTACGGTTTGCCAGCACCTGCAGGAAGTGAAGGTGGCGGCCGACGAGTCGCTGTCGTATTGCAATACCTGCGCACCGGAGAGCGGCTATAGCAAAAAGCTATACCGCGCCGTGGCCCCTGAAATGCAGGAATATTTCCGGCAGAACGGGATCGCCTATGCGTCCATTCCTGCCCATAACCCGGAGTGCGAGAAGATCTTCCGGGGAGAGGGACCGTCCATTATCTCTCCGCAAAACGGGGTGGAGTACTACATCAGTAAAAGCGAGCCGGAACCCCTGCAACTGGCAGCCCATACGGCCAATGACGTAACCAAATTATATTGGTACATCAATGACAAGTTCTATAAGGCCGCGCCGGCGGGCGAAAAGCTGTTCTTCCTGCCTGAAGAAGGGCCGGTAAAGATCTCCTGTACCGACGACAAGGGGCGGAACCGCAATATCCGCATCCGGGTGAACTACGTTGCGCTGTAAAACGGCAATAAAAAAGCCCCGGTAGCAGTACTGCCGGGGCTCCCGTGAATCAGGTTTATTACGTTGCGGGCTGTTCGCCATCAGGCCCGCCTTTCTTGGCCTGGGGAGGACGTTGCTGGTTCTGCGGCCTTCTTTGCTGCTGGCCCTGCGGCCTTTGTCCGCCTTCCGGTCTTGGCTTTTGCTGTTGTCCTTGAGGGCGTTGCTGCTGCTGTCCGCCACCGGCAGGCTTCTGTCCCTGTCCTTGCGGCCGCTGCTGGCCCTGTTGGGCTGAAGGCCTCTGTTGGGGGCGCTGCTGCTGTCCGCCGCCTTTCTGTCCCTGTGACTGTGCACCACCTTTGCCGGCAGGCTGCACCTTCTGGGGCAGGCCTTTTTGCTGAGGCTGGCCTTGCTGGCCCTTGCGCTGGTCACGGCCCTTTTGCTGGCGTTTCTTGTCGGCCTTCTCCAGGCTACGCAGGGAGATGTGCCCCACCACATCTACAAACTCCGGCTCAATATCCTTGGCCTTGGTCGAGGTTACTTCCACGGCCTCCAGTTCATCGGGGATGATGTTCTGGTTGTTCATCGAACGGATCTTCCGCACGCGCTCTATAGTCAGCGGGTACTGCTTGTTGCTGTCGGGCAGCACGTACCACATCAGGTTCTTGAAGATATCTTTCTTGATCAGGGTAGCCGTACCACGG
>DASWYM010000494.1:0-1576 GCA_036404975.1 Chitinophagaceae bacterium | reverse complement strand
CCAACGCCGTGTTAAATCAGCTTTACAGATCAAACTTGATACCCTGGGCCAGCGGCAGGCTGGTGCTGTAATTTATGGTATTAGTTTGGCGGCGCATATAGATCCGCCAGGCGTCGCTTCCGCTTTCCCGGCCTCCACCGGTCTCCTTTTCCCCACCGAAGGCGCCACCAATTTCGGCCCCGGAAGTGCCAATGTTTACGTTGGCAATGCCGCAGTCGGAGCCTGCCGAGGAAAGGAATTGTTCCGCTTCCCGGAGATTGAGCGTCATAATGGCTGAGGATAAACCTTGTGGCACCCCGTTTTGAATGGCTACAGCTTCATCAAAGTCGTTATAATTCATTAAGTAAAGTATGGGTGCAAAGGTTTCGTGCTGTACGATCTGGTAGTGGGGCTTTACTTCGGCAATGCAGGGCTTTACATAGCAGCCGCTCTCGTATCCGTCGCCGTCCAGCACACCACCCTCCACGGCAAAGGTTCCGCCCTCGGCCTTGCACTGCTCGATGGACTGTAAATAAGAGTCCACTGCTCCTTTATCAATCAGTGGGCCCACATGGTTCTTTTCGTCCAGTGGGTTGCCGATGCGCAATTGCTTGTAGGCATTGACCAGTTTGGTTTTGAAGCTGTCGTAAATCTCGTTGTGGATGATCAGGCGGCGGGTCGAAGTGCAACGCTGCCCGGCTGTGCCCACAGCCCCGAACACAGCACCTACGATGGCCATATCCACGTCGGCATATTTGGAGATGATAATCGCATTGTTGCCGCCCAGTTCCAGCAGGGAGCGGCCCAGACGTGCGCCTACAGCCGCACCGACAGCCTTACCCATGCGGGTAGACCCGGTGGCCGATACCAGGGGAATGCGCGTGTCGTGGGAAAGCTTTTCGCCCATCTCGCGCTCACCGATCACCAGGTTGCAGACACCTTCAGGCACACCATTCTTTTCAAATACCTCACCAATAATGTTCTGGCAGGCTATGGCACAAAGCGGCGTTTTTTCAGAGGGCTTCCAGACGCACACATCGCCGCAGACCCAGGCCAACATGGTGTTCCAGCTCCACACCGCTACCGGGAAATTAAATGCTGAGATTACTCCTACTATTCCCAGGGGGTGCCACTGTTCGTACATCCGGTGGCCGGGACGCTCACTATGCATCGTTAAGCCATGCAGCTGGCGCGACAGGCCCACCGCAAAGTCACAGATATCGATCATCTCCTGCACTTCGCCATAGCCTTCCTGAAGGCTTTTACCCATTTCATACGAAACCAGCTTGCCTAGAGGCTCTTTGTATTTACGCAGGGCTTCTCCAATCTGGCGTACGATGTCGCCACGCCTGGGTGAAGGATACATTCTCCATTCGAGGAAAGCCTGTTGTGCCTGCCTGATCACCTTTTCGTATCCTTCATCGTCACAGGTCGCAACGGTAGCAATTTCTTTTCCGTCAACAGGTGAGGAGGAGACAATACCTTTTCCTGCGGTGCTGATCCACTGTTTCCCGGTGGACGCGCCTCCGTTTATTTGCTGAATGCCTAACTGGTTAAGTATGTCCTGCATAAGGGATTATTTATTTAAAGATATTCT
>DASWYM010000493.1:0-4583 GCA_036404975.1 Chitinophagaceae bacterium | reverse complement strand
AGAAACGCTTCCCCCTTCGCTTTTGATCTCATCGGCCACGGCCTGCAGGGCCCCTTCGTTCAGGTCCAGGATATGAACATGCGCTTTACGGCGGGCAAAGAGCAGGGCCACCGCCCGGCCGATCCCGCTGCCTGCCCCGGTAATTACTACTGATTTTTGCTCATGATGAAACATACAATTGCTACGATTAAAGTGATACCCCCCGCTTCCAGGGAATAAAGTCATCCTGTCCCAGTAATACCGCTTTGGGCGTTACTTCGCCACTGGCAGCCCGGATACAATAGTCAAGGATCTCTTCGCCCATTTCCGCTATGGTTTTTTCCCCCCGGATAATCGGCCCGGTATCGATATCTATAATATCGGGCATTCGTTCCGCCAGTGCCGAATTGGTGGCAATTTTTATGGTCGGTGCTACCGGATTGCCCGTCGGCGTACCCAGCCCGGTGGTAAACAGGATCAGGGTGGCACCGGAAGCGGCCTTGCCCGTGGTGGCTTCCACGTCATTTCCGGGCGTACAGACCAGGCTGAGTCCCGGCTTCAAGGCCGGCTCCGTATAGTCCAGTACATCACACACCGGGGAGGTACCCCCCTTTCGGGCCGCACCGGAGGATTTCATGGCATCCGTGATCAGGCCGTCTTTGATGTTTCCCGGAGAGGGATTCATATGGAAGCCGGAACCAACCTTTTTTGCCAGGTCATTATAATTTTCCATCAGGTACATGAACTTATTGGCCACCGCTTCGCTGTGGCAGCGGTCGATGAGGTCCTGTTCGGCGCCGCACAATTCGGGGAATTCGGCTAACAACACTTTGCCCCCCAATCCTACCAGGAGATCAGAAGTGTACCCTATAGCCGGGTTGGCAGAAATACCACTGAAGCCGTCAGAGCCGCCGCATTTCACTCCAATGGTCAGCGCACTTAAAGGTGCCGGCTCCCGTTGAAGCTTATTGATCTCCACCAGTCCTTCAAACGTTTTCCGGATCGCCTCGGAGATCAGCTGTTCTTCGCTGCTGCTTTTCTGCTGCTCAAACGTGAAGAGCGGCTTATTAAAGGAAGGATTCCGTTTTTTCAGGTCCTGCAAAAAATTCACGGTCTCCAGGTGTTGACACCCCAGACTCAGGACGGTGATGCCGCCCACATTGGGATGATCGGCATAGGCCGCCAGCAGCGCGCTCAACGTGGCAGCATCCTGCCTTGTTCCTCCGCACCCACCTGTGTGGTTTAAAAACTTGATACCGTCCACATTGGGAAAGATCCGGTGCTGGCCACTGCCCGGATGGGGCTGCAACGACACCGCCTGAAGGTCCTGCCCGGAGGTGTAGGCCTCGATCAGCTGGCGGGTAAACCGGTGGTATTTATCATCCGTTACATAACCCAGCTCCCGTAATAATGCTTCCTTGATAATGTCCAGGTTCCTGTTCTCACAAAAAACCATGGGTACGAACAACCAGTAGTTGGCCGTGCCGACCCTGCCGTCGCTGCGCTTGTAGCCATTGAAGGTTTTGTTGGTAAACCGCGTCAGGTCCGGTGCATTCCACTGATAAGGTAGCCCGCGGAAGAAATATTTGCCGGCAGCATGTTTGGTGTTTTCCGGCGTCATTAGCGTGCCCTGCTCTAAATCCTGCTGCACTTTTCCAACCAATGTTCCATACATGATCACGTCGTCTCCCGCGGACATGTCACGAAGAAAAAACTTGTGTTTCGCTGAAATTCTTTCCTTTAAAACGATGGCCAGATTATTGGTCTTCACCGATAGGCCGGAAGGCAGATCTTTCAGGGCAACCATCACATTATCATCCGGGTGAATTTTCAAAAAGGGTGTTCCGTTTGCTCCCATATCCGTTAAATGGTGTTTTTAAAATCAAATATTTTATTCATCTGCATCCACTTTTCTCCTTCGGCGGCTCCCCTGAGGGGTTGCTGGTACGTCCACATCAGTTCCTCCCAGGCGGCCACCTTTGGACTGAGGGCATCCAATTTCCCTTTACGCTCAAAGGTGAAGTCATCTGCTGTTTCCATGATCATGCACAGTCTGTTTCCCAAGCGGTAGATCTCCATGTTCTGAATGCCCGATTCTTTAATGGATAGCAGCACTTCGGGCCAAACGGCTTTATGGTGCTCTTCATACTGTTGTATTAATTCCGGGTTGTCTTTGAGATCGAGGGTGAGAAGGTATTTTTTGCTCATTCGTTGAACTTGTTTTATATCCTTTCCATGCAAACAAGAGAACCACTATAAAACAAATAAGCGGTACTATATAGGAAAATGGGGTTGAATAGACCTCGGCAACGGTTCCCATCACATAGGGCACCAGGGCGCCCCCTACAATAGACATGATAATGATGGAAGCTCCCTTTTTGGTGTACACGCCCAGGTCCCTCACCCCCAGGGCGAAGATGGTGGGAAACATAATGGATTCAAAAAAGAAGATCGCCATAAGGGTATAAATGGAAACCATACCCTCCAGCACCATGACTCCTGCACATAAAAAAATATTGACCCCGGCAAAAGCAGCCAGAAGTTTATGGGGTGCCACAAACTTCATAAGGGCTGTTCCGGCAAACCGTCCAATGGTAAACAGCAATAAACTTCCTGACAGGAAATAGGATGCCTGCTCATTACTGATGCCCAGGCCCTTTTCGGTGCAATAATTAATGAACAGGGCGGCAATCCCTACCTGGGCAGCCACATAGAAAAACTGGGCAACCACCGCCCATACGAAGTGCCGGTGCTGAAACAAGCTTTTGCCGGTATGGGCCCCCTGATCGGCTACCAGTTCTTCTTCCTTTACTTCAGGCATGGGCGTACGCACAAATAACAAAGCGACGATGAGTACCACAGCGGCAATGACTATATACACCAACTTTACCGAATCCAGTTCGGAGGAGGGTGTGTCTGCCGGGCCGCCAAAGAACAAAGCCCCACCGATGACCGGTCCTAAAAAAGCCCCGACCCCATTGAAACTTTGGGCCAGGTTCAAACGGAAAGCAGCCGAATTGGCCGCTCCCAGAACCGTCATATAGGGATTAGCAGCTGTTTCCAGAAACGTCAGCCCGCTGGCCAGCACAAAGAGCGCCAACAGGAAAAAAGTAAAGGAGGCGTTTTGCGCCGAAGGATAAAACAGAAGGGCTCCGGCTGCATAGAGCAGCAAACCGAAGATAATCCCCTTGCGGTAGCCTACCCGCTGCATGAATAAACCAGCCGGCAGGGCCATTAAAAAATAAGCTCCGAAATAGGCAGCCTGTAACAGGGTAGACCGTTGTTTGGTAATGTTCAGCGTATCCTGAAAATGCTTGTTGAGCACATCCAAAAGCCCGTACGCCAGTCCCCACAAAAAAAACAGGGAGGTAACCAAAATAACGGGTAAAAGAAAACTGCGTTTATTCATATAGCGGTGGAGGTTATTGGTACAGGTCCTGTAAAGAATTCATTATGAATAACAAATAAACTACGAAAGCCACATGTATTCTTCCTGTAAATTGACTAACCATTCAACTATTTTAACATGACGGATCACAGACCCGGTTGCCGGTAAAAAAAGGAAGATCATGCTGGTCCTCCCACCACGAACCGAGCGTTCACAGGTGTTTTACAGCCCAGGCGGATTAAAATCACATTAAAATTTCTCTTGTTTCTAAACCCTGACTTAAATCAGCCACATTTTTTTTCTGACAATCTCATAAATAAGCTAATTTGGCAGTAGAGCCAATCTTTTTCATCATATTAAGTCAACAAAGCTGAATGCGACCGCAATTACTTAAGGTCTCCAAAGGACCGGACAAATCCTTTAGCGTGCGCAGGGACCTCGTTCCCCACGTCAACAACCGCTGGCACTATCATACAGAGGTGGAACTGATTCATTTTAAAAAGGGGGAAGGCACCCAGTTCATTGGTGATAGTATCAAACGGTTCCAGGCAGGTGACGTAGTGCTGGTAGGATCCAACCTGCCTCATTACTGGCGGTTTGATGATATTTATTTTGATGAAAACAGGCAGGAGCCTGCCGATATCCGGGTGTCCCACTTTAACGAGAACTTCTGGGGTCCCCAGTTCCTGGACCTGCCGGAAAACGCCAACATCAGGGCCGTGCTGGAGAAAGCCAGAAGAGGCCTGCAGGTGACCGGGAAGTCTCGCCAGGTGGTTGCCGATCTGCTCGAAGCCCTCGTTGATGCGGAGGGGTGTCAGCGCATTATCCTACTGGTCAATGCCCTGTCGGCCATAGCCAACTGCAAAGCCCTGGTCACGTTGTCTTCTATTGGATTCAAACCCGACCTGGTCGATACGGAAAGTGACCGCATCAATGCGATCTATGAATATTCCATCAAGAACTTCCGGCGCAAGATCCAGCTGGAAGAAATTGCCGAAGTAGCCAATATCAGCCCCAACTCCTTCTGCCGGTATTTTAAATCCAGGACCAGGAAGACGTATTCACAGTTCCTCATTGAATTAAGGGTGGGACATGCCTGTAAACTGCTGATTGAAAACAATCAGTGTATTAAGCGCCTGTGCTACGAGAGCGGGTTCAATAATTTCACCTCCTTTCATAAGTACTTCAAGATGATCACGGGTAAAAGCCCCCTGAC
>DASWYM010000492.1:0-15097 GCA_036404975.1 Chitinophagaceae bacterium | reverse complement strand
CGGGCCGCGTCCATGCCTGGATGTCCAGGCCATAGTACGTTGTGTTGGTACAGCCCTTGTCATTGGTAAACGTCAGCCACACGCTGTGATTGCCGGGCTTGAAAACATGTTCCGGTTCCGTTTCCTTAGAAGTTGTGCCGTCGCTGAAATGCCACGTAAAAGAAGTCAGCCGCTCCTCCGTTTCCATTTTAAACCTCTTCACCAGGCTGTCGCAGGCGTCGTGCCCGTTGTTGTCGGTAGCCCGTATATAGGCCTGCGGCTTTCGGAGATTCACCTCCTGCTCCACGCTGCTCTCGCAGCCTGCGGCATCGGTGACCCAAAGAGTCACCCGGTAAGTACCCTCACCGTAAAAATGTTTTGACGGCGCCTGTAAGGTGGACTGTACATCCGGGGGGTAAGACAGGCGCTCAAAGTTCCATCCCCAGGCCGTGGCGCCCGATGTTGTATCACGGAA
The DNA here is from genome assembly GCA_036404975.1 of Chitinophagaceae bacterium. Classification (GTDB taxonomy): domain Bacteria; phylum Bacteroidota; class Bacteroidia; order Chitinophagales; family Chitinophagaceae; genus Flavisolibacter. Next base: position 14,643 of record DASWYM010000492.1, on the reverse strand, counting down.
GTTCACCGTCACGGGTGCCCCGCAAATACCCTGCGGTTCGGCAATAAAGCCCTTAAGCGAAGGCAAGCCTTTTACCTCTACGGTGGAAGTGGTCGTGTCACTACAAGTCCCGAACTGGTTGGCCAGCTGAATGGTGTGAACACCCAGGGTGGTAAAAGTGTGCTTGATGGCACCGGCAGTATCGACCGGGCCGGCAGGTGCCCCATCAATAGTCCAGCTGCTGCCTGTAGGCCTGGGAGTGCTGCCGTTTTTTAATACCACTTCACTGCCCTTACAGATAACTGCAGGTGCTGTTACGGCCGACTGAAAGTTGGCGACATTCAGGTAAGCAGTTCTAACCACTGTGTCGCTGCACCCCAGCGAGCTACTGACTGCCAGGCGCACAGGGAAAGTACCCTTTTTATGAAACACATGCTCCGGGTCCTTCTGGGTTGAGGTAGTGCCATCGCCAAAGTCCCAGCTATACGACAGTATACCCTCGCCGCTGCTGTTATTGGTAAAGCCTACTTTTTCGTCGATGCTACACAGGAAGGTCTTGTCGGAAACAAAATCGGCTTTCACCACCGGCAACAGTTCCACCAGGTCTTCTGTTCTTTTGGTGGATTGGCAGCCATAGCTGTTGGTCACCGTAAGCGACACCGACTGCTTTACCCCTGCCGCGTATACATGTGCCACCTGGCTGACAGAAGCGGGCATTGTGGTGCCGTCACCAAAATCCCAGAAGTAGGACCCTACCGTTCCGGAGCCAGCAGCCGAGCTACTGGTGAAGGTTACCTGAAATGGAGCACAGCCCCGGGAAGCCGAGGCGGTAAAATCCACTTCGGGCTTTTTATAGACCGTTACGGTCCCGCTGGCAGAGGAGCGCTGCGTGCCATCGGTCACCGTAAGCGTCACCGTATAGGTTTGCCCCACCTGGAAAAGAGCGCCAGGATGACGCAACACCGAGGCATTGCCGTTGCCAAAATCCCAGAGATAGGTGGCGGCAGCCGATGCTCCCGTAGTGGTATTGGTAAACGCTACTGCCAGGGGAGCACAACCTGCAGGCTTATCCATGGAGAAGCCAGCCTTCAGCTGGGCCCATAAAGTAGCGGGCAGTAATAGGATAGACAGGAGGGTAAAGAATGGGTACTTCAAAATAGTTAGTTTGGTCATGGCCTTGGAAGCAGCTGTGAGGACGCTGTTTCGGCCCCTAAGATAGACCAGGACGACAGCATTAGCAAGGACGGGGAGGGATGGATTAGGCAGAAGTAGGGATTAGGAATTGGGAATTAGGGATTAGGGCGTTTCTGGTTTCTCGTTTCTCATTGACGCGAGCCATCACTCATTACTCCTCACTCATTATAAGACCCAAAACAGGAAGAAACAGGAAACATAGACCCATGTAGACCCGGGGTACTTCTTTATACCGCGTATGTTGAAGACATTTGTAGTGGAGGAGCAAAAGTGTTCTTCCGCCAGTTCATTGACATTGCGGATCTGTGGCAGAAAGAGGCCTAAGCTGCAGATTATTGGAGGTCGCGGTACTTAGTCGGGAGACTAGGAATATCGACTCATTACAACAGGTAGCAGTTGTGGCTTTCATGACTCAACATTCAGGAAGGGCTGGTAGCTTATAGCTCTCCGCTTCTTCCCGGACCGTGATAAAAGTCACAGGGCCGCCACTGCCGTTTCCCTATTTTGCCGCTGCAAGACCGGCAGGGGCTGGCAGTGGAGGCCAAAAAGTGGGCAAGGCACCCACATTATACATTTAAGAAGAGTTATATTTATTGTGGAATTGCATATGAATACTTCTAATGTTAGCGCCTCCGGGCAACTGCTCAAGCACCACTTTGGTCCCCCCCCCTTTGCCCTTATCACCTGGGCACCCGACCTCACCATAGCCGCCTGGTCCCACGAAGCCGAAGTGCTTTTTGGATGGAAGGAAGAAGAGATCAAAGGGAAACACCTCTTTGACTTTCCTCTCGTTTATGAAGAAGATATCCCTATTGTGAGCAAGCTTGTAACAGAGTTGTTGCAGGGCGAGACCGACCGCTTCATCGGCACCAACCGCAACCGGTGCAAGGATGGCAGCGTGGTGCACTCCGTATGGTATTGCTACGTCCTGAAGGATGCTGCCGGCCAGGTGATCTCGTACTTATCGCTGGTCCAGGACGTGACGGAGAAAGCCCGGCAGGATGCCGCACTCAGGAGAGCCAACGAACGTCTGTCGCTGCTCACCAGTGCCACCAACGACGGCATCTGGGAGTGGGACGTGGTACAAAATAAAGTCTGGACCAACGACGCCTTTATCACTACCTATGGCTACAACCCCCAGGATTATCCCGACTTTTACAACGAATGGCTCTCCCGCCTGCACCCCGACGACTGCACCGTCTTCCTGGAGCATACCGCGGCTGCCTGGGAGCGCAAAGACAGGAACTGGAGCGGGGAGTTCCGTTTCCGCCTCGCCGACGGTTCCTACGGCACCATCCTGCAAAAGACCCACTTTATCTACAGCAGCGGCGGTGACCTCCAAAAAGCCGTGGGCGTCGACATCAACGTCACTCACCTGCGCCAGACTGAAGCGGCCCTGCGCCTTTCGGAAGAGAAATTCTCCAAGGCCTTCCGCTCCTCGCCGGTACCCATCGTCATCATTCACCAACCCAGCACCTTCTTCACCGACGTGAATGACGCCTTTTGCCGCCTGACCGGCTTTTCAAAAGAGGAGCTCCTTGGCCAGTCATACCGTACGCTCAATATTGCTCCCCTCCAGAGCATACAACACGGCGAAGCCCTTTTGGAGCAACAGGGCTACCTAAAAATTCAGCGTCTCGAGCTACGGCACAAAGACGGCTCGGCCCTTTACTGCCTTATCTCCGCCGATGTATTGCATATCGACGGGGAGTCCTACCTGCTGTCCACGATGTTCGATATTACCGAGCAGGTGAAAGCCGAAGCGGCCCTGCGCTTTCACGAGCAACAGCTGGAACTGGTATACAACACCATCAGCGACGTGGTGTTCCTCCTCGACGTACAAGGCGAGGATCGGTACCGTTTTATTACCGTTAATAAATCCTTCCTCGCTTCCACCGGGCTGAAAGCCGGGCAGGTGGTGGGCCAGTGGGTACACGAGGTGATCCCCGAGCCATCCCTGTCGCTGGTGCTCCAACATTACCGGCAGGCCATTGCGGCCCGCGAAAAAATGCAGTGGGAAGAGATCACCTCCTACCCGGCGGGCACCAAAACAGGCATCGTCAGCGTTACCCCTGTGTTTAATGACGAAGGCACCTGTATCCGCCTGGTAGGAACAGTGCACGACATCACCGAACAGAAAAGAGCTGCCGAAGAGCTCTCCCGCTCCTACCAGGAGATCCGCCAGCTGGCGGCACACCTTCAGGATGTGCGCGAAGACGAGCGCACCGCCATTGCCCGTGAGATCCACGACGAACTGGGACAGCTGCTCACGGCCCTGAAGATGGACGTTTCCTGGCTGCGCCGCATCGACACGCTGAGCGCCGACGAGGTGGCCCGCCGCGTGGCCTCAGTGAACACCCTGCTCGACGGGGCCATCAACACGGTGCGCAACATTGCGGCCGAGCTACGCCCCAGCATCCTCGACGACCTGGGACTGGTAGAAGCTCTTAGCTGGCAGTCGCGCGAATTTGAGAAACGCTACGGCGTACCCATCGTCTTCACCACCAACACCCCCGGGGTGGAGCTGACCCGCGACGTGGCTACCGCCCTGTTCCGCGTGTTCCAGGAATCCCTTACCAACGTAGCCCGCCATGCAAAGGCTCATCAGGTGGAAGCAATCTTGTCGTTGTCGCCCGACACCCTCACCCTGCAGGTGAGCGATGACGGCATCGGTTTCGAACAGGAGAAAATAGCCACCCAGAAGACGCTGGGCCTTACCGGCATCCGTGAACGCATCGCTGCCATCAACGGGCAGTTCCAGTTACAAACCGCCCCCGGCCGCGGCACCACCATCACGGCCCGGGCACCATTACCCCCCGCAAATACGCCATGAAACGCTTTATCATCGCCGACGACCATTCCATCGTACGCCGCGGTATCCGCGAGATCATCCAGGATGCCTACCCCGAGGCCCGCATCGAAGAAGCAGGCGACGCCGAAACCCTGCTGCACCTGGTGAGCCAGCAGCCCCCCGACCTGGTCATTACTGACCTGTCGATGCCTGGCCGCAGCGGCCTCGACGCTATCCAGCAGATCCGCCAGATGCATCCCCGGCTGCCGGTGATCGTGCTAAGCATGTATCCCGAAGACCAGTACGCCGTGCGCGCCCTCAAAAGCGGAGCCTCAGGCTACCTCAATAAAGAAACCGCCCCCGACGAACTGGTAAACGCCGTCCGCCAGGTACTGCAAGGTAAAAAGTACATTACCGGCGCGGTGGCCGAAAAGCTCTATGGCCTGCTGACTACAGGGTCCCAGCCTCCTTACCAGTTATTGTCCGACCGCGAGTTCGAAGTGTTTAAGCAGATTGCCGGGGGCAAAAGCATTTCCCAGATCGCTGAGCAACTGAGCCTGAGCGCCACCACCATCAGCACCTACCGTGCACGCATACTCGAGAAGCTCGACCTGAAAACCAACGCCGACCTAACGCGTTATGCCATGGAAATGCAGTTACTTTGAAAGACCCCTACCTGTAGTTGATCTACTACATAAATCTCCACAAACAGCCACAAAGGAATTCCACTTTGTATGATAAGCATTTCTACTACGTCCTCCTAACTTGCATAGTAAAGGGCCATTAGGCATTAGGGTTTTGTCATAACTGTTCCGGTCCCTCCCACTGCTACACACAGGGCAACCCATAGGCCAAATCGCCACCGAAACAACACTGCCAGTACCGGGTTAGGTAAGGCCGGCAGAGGACACCCCCCGCCATTACACACAACAGGATACCAAGACCCGTACTATGTGCGAAAACCAGTAGCCACCAGGCTCCACGCGGAGCCACCGGAGCCACATTGGCAACAGGACGCTACGAAAACAGGAAATGATATTTTAAACGACAAAACAAAAAATATGAGTAGCATGACAAAAGCAGCGCCGCGGGCAGGAGACCCACAGAAACTTCAACCCGATTCTCTTCTTCTTGACACTTTACAGGTTAAGAAACTTGCCCTTGTCATCCGGGCCATCAACCATCCCCTGCGCCAGCAGATGATGAAGATCATTCACAATGCCGGCCGTATTTGCGTAACCGACCTCTACATCAAACTGCGCCTCGAGCAGTCGGTGGCCTCCCAACACCTGGCCATCCTCCGCCGTGCCGGCTTCGTGGAGACCGCCCGCGATGGCAAGCAGATCTACTATTCCATCAACTATAACAAACTCAACCTGGTGCATACCGTAGCCAGGCAGTTGCTGGAAATATAGGGTGGAAAGAATCAGCTCCTAAAAGCTATCAGAACGGGAGTCCGCAATTAAGTAAGAAGATCGCTGATGCGATCTTTTTTATTCCAGCCTCTATTCCTGTAGCAAAGGGAATAAAGGCATTAAGAGGCAGGAATAAAATGGGAAACAATAAAGTTTAGGAATCTATTGAAGTCTATTCTCTGGTTTCACCTTCTTCACCGTGAACAGGCGGGCCATTAGCGCCCCGTCACTTTTTCGGTAAAGCGTACTGCATAAACGGATCTTATCCTCTTCTATAGGGTCAACGCTATTCAGCTGGTAAACCACGCGGTCATCGCTATTGCAGTTGGCAAAGTAAAAGACGTCCCTTACCGTTGTACTATAGCGGTCCTCCCAACAGTGCCTTTCTTTTGCTATCTGATTAAAGTAGCTCGCTTCGCCTACATCCGAGATCACCGGGTAAGCCGCAAAATAGAGCAGCCCCACCCCGTTGATCTCGTAATAAGGGTGAATGTCATACTCTGTTTCGAAGAGCACTTCACCGGCAATGGAGAAAGGAATCCCAGAAATTAAAAACTCCTCCAGTAATCCTTTCCGCAGCAACCGGTAGTCTCTTAAGAACGTTGGCATCAACACATATTCTGACACCCCGTTATGCCGCACAAGAGGCTCGCTTTTCAAAAGCGCCGTATTGTTACCCTCCACCCGCGCTGAAAAGGTGGTCATCAGCAAAGCGTTTAACCCTTTGCCGGAACAAGAGCCTTCTACCTGGCTAATGTATGTGCTCACGCCAAAGCGACGAAGCGCGCCTTGCAGGTTGAGCTTCTCATTTTCCCTGAAAGAATATAAAGGGTCATGAACCATTTGAATACGTACAAAAGTGGCATAAAGCCGGGCGCCCCGATTATCTTTCAGTTCGCCGGAAGGAGTACCCAGGCCGGCAGCCAGGAGCACCCAGTGCAGGTCACCCAGCTCCTTAAATAGCCAATGCTCCGACAGGCAGCCGCGAGCCATCTGCGGCATATTGATCTCGTGCTCCCTTTGAAGCAACACAGGTTCCGCTTCTGCTGCGAGCCCCTGCCCTGCATCTTCCTTTTCGCAGTAGTCGATCGCCTGCTGTACGGTGGTAAATTGGTTCCAGACCACATCGGGCAACTCGCCCACCCTCTTTTCCAGCAGGGCCCGGATGCATACCAGGTCGATACTGTCGATACAGCCTTCTTGCAGGGGGAGCCGCAGATCGGCTTCGCTGATTTCCGGCAACAGTTCTTGGATCTGTAATAGATAGCTGCTCACTATAAGCCTTGTTTTGAATGAAGGACACAACCCACCAGCTTATAATACCAGTGGTTCCAGTTGACACCCAGCGAAAGGGTGAGGTAAAGCTCCTCTACCCCTTCCAATAGGTCCGGGTCCAGCTTATAACGGTGCAGGAACACGGGATCAGTTATGGGCAGGTCGTAGGTGTCGAGGTTATAGCGGAACACGAGCCGCGTGTGCGAAAAGTCGTCATACTCGGAGGTCCTTTCCACCACTTCAAAATTCCGGGTGCTGACCATCATCAGCGAATAGGGAATCAAATCTATACGGTCCTCTGAAACGGCCTTGCCCCTGTTGCCAAAGATGAGGGGGCGCACCTCGCAAAGGGAGGGAAGGCTATCAGGGCGTAACTGGCCCAGCACCTGCAGGGAGCCCTCGTCAAAGAAAGCATTTTCCGATTGGAAACCTGAAGGAGGATGCTCCGTGATGTCTACCTGCAGGATATCCAGCACATGAACACTTTCCGTTAAATGAGCCGGTATCTCGTTATGCGGCGTATGGCAAATGGGCCGCACCCATTTGGGCCTCCGGTTGATGATCACCGGCTTGCCCCCTTCGTCTAATTGTACTCCTGCCAGGCAGCGGCCTCCCTCTTTATAGGAGTTTGCCAGGCAGACAAACCGGGTAAGCATGGTTTTGGTTTAAGGATGAATAAACTGCTTACATCAGGTGTATAATCTCTATATCGTTTCGAAGGGTTTTCAGGTATTCGGCCAGCAGCCTGCGGTGGCATTTCTCCGGCCCGTGCTCGCTGCATAATAAACAGTTATCGTGCAGGCGATCGATATCCACTTTCTGCGCCACCTTTCGGCGATCCAGGAGGTCAAGGTATTCCACTGAGTATTCTTCCCAGGTCAGCTTCTTATGGCGGTAGCGGGCCAGCAGTTCTTTGGTCGGCGCAAAATCCACGGCGTGCTCGTAGCCCATACCACCTATTTCCCTGGCAAAGAATTGAAGGTCGGCCCCCTTGGCAAAGCCCGCCAGCTGCGACACGTTGTTGATCCGTGTATCGACGATCTTCCTCACCCCACCTCCGCGCAGGAGGTGGAAGAACTGTTCGGCCGTCTTATGTGTAAAGCCTATGGTAAACAGCCGGATCATAACCGCTCCTCCTCCTTTTTATAAGGCGAATAACCAATATCTCTATTGCGCAGGCGGTAAGCCATGGCCACCTGTTCTTCCCGCGTGATGTCGGGGGCGAACAAAGAAGGCCAGGGATCGATCCGGGGAATGCTCTTCTCGTACTTCTTCAGCAACTGCTCCTCGAGTTCACTGTTGGCTTTTACCGTCTTATCACGAAGGATATGCAGCACCTCGAAGCCTTCCCGTATCAACACGGCCGACACCATGGCAAATCGGTGGCAGTCGAAGGGCTCGGCTTCCGAGCACATAAGGGCCAGCCGATAGCCTTCTTCCAAACCCTTTCTTAGTTTCATAACGCCACTGCGGAAAGCCGCCGTCCCCTGCACCTTTTCAAAATCCACCCGCCCCTCGCTATCCAGCAGCTCCGGCTCCCTGTGGCGGGCGCCAAACTCGCGGCCGAAGTGAATATAGCCGAGATCATGGGCACGCAGGAATGCCGAAAGAGGCTCCCTGTTAAACTGGGGATTGTAGGAGCTGGCCGGCACGCTACGCACATCCACAACGCAATTGATGGCAAAGCTTTGCAGCAGGTCGAGAAAGAAGTCGATGCTGTGGTTGGAATGCCCTACCGTATAAATGACCGGCTTTCGCATACGTTTCTGCAGTGTTTTCCTGCATCCTCTTAAAGTTACGGCATCCTCACGCTATTTGCAAATATTCTATCCTATATCCATATACGTTAGTAAACAGCTTTACCCAGACGTCCACGTCTTCTTATTACTTCTCTTCTCGCAGCTCGCAGCTCGCAGCTCATAGCTCGCAGCTTCTCTCCAGTCTCACCTCTCACGTTTCCCTTGCTTGCAGCTTGTGCCTTGTAGCTTGCGGGTTGCACCTTAAAATTCCGTACTTTCCCACTTTTCCTGACCCGTAAAGAAAAAACACCATGTCCATCTCCCAATACACCACCCGCAACATCTTCTGCATCGAGGGCGTTTGGAACAACGACCTCAAAGACAAGACCAGCATCCGCTCGGCGCTCGACTTTATCGAACACAACGGCGCCGTCAGGCACATACACAAGAACTGCTCCACCCCCGACCAGTTGGAAGAGTGGCTCAGGGAAGCCGTCCTCAAACGCTATAAGCAGTACGGCATCATCTATCTTGCCTTTCATGGTCATCCCGGCACCCTGCAGGTGGGCAAGCGCAAAAAGATGACCCTCGGGGAGATCGCCGATATTCTCCAGGACAAGGCCGAAGACAAGATCATCCACTTCGGCTCGTGCAGCACCCTGGCGATCTCTAAATGGGAGATCAACCGTTTTATCAAAAAAACCGGCGCCCTGGCGGTGTCGGGCTACTCGTGCGACATCGACTTTATGCCTTCCACCTTCCTCGACATCCTCTACTTCCAGTTCTGCCAGCGCTACCGCGAGATGTCCCTGATCCATAAGGACGTAAAGAACTTTTATGGAGCTATGGCACGGGAACTGGGATTTAAAATGGTGTATCCCCAATCGTACCCAAGCCCACAGAAGGAGAGTCTCCGCGCTTCAGCCTCAATTTAAACCTCAAATACCACTTTCAATTGAATGGTTTGAACAATAAGAGTTAAGCGATTGAGGCATTGTGGAGTTGAGAAGAAAACCGGACTACTTACCAGGAGGGCGTATTCTTTACCGTAAAAGGCAGGTTACGCTATAGCTACAGTATAGAGAAAGCATAGTAACGCTATAGGAACAGTATATTTTAGCTGCCCCTCAGCCCGGTCTGGGCTACCTGGCGGCCGCCTCTCAGCCGCCCTATATACAGGCGGCCGGGAGGGGGCCGGGATCCGGCCGAGATGCGGTTGTGAGGCGGGGTAGAGATACTGTTCCTATAGCGTTACTATACTGTTACTAGGCTGTTTCCACGGAGTAAGGCTACCGTAAATACGTGGAAGGCTTGGGCGCTGGGGCAATGTGGTAAATAGCGGCACCCCATTTCAGGTTAGGAGAGTTAGGAGAGCGGTATTCCTCTTTATTTCCTTCCAAATAAAGCTATAGGCCGCCACCCCTGCCACCCTAGGGGAAAGCGAGCAGAAGTCTCAAAGACATTAATGGACAAGAGAACATCAAAAAGGCGTTCCGCTATCAAAGCAGAACGCCTTTGCTGCATATTATTCTCAAACATCGCTTGCGATGCCTTAGTGACTTTGTGGTTCTCCCCATATGCATCGGGAGTTTCTCCTAATCCCTAATTCCTAATTCCTCACTTCGTCCAGTTCACCCTTCTTCTCTTTACGTCCCTCGAGTTGGTCCCGATCATGATCTCGAAATCACCAGCCTCCCACACGTGCTTCAGGTCATAGTTGTAAAATTTCAGGTCCTCGGGAGTGATGCGGAAGGTAACGGTCCTGGTCTCACCGGCCTTTAGCTCGATCTTCTGGAATCCCTTCAGCTCTTTCACCGGTCGGGTCACCGAGCCCACCAGGTCGCGGATATACAGCTGCACCACTTCCTTGCCGTCGCGGCTGCCCGTGTTGGTTACGGGTATGGAGGCGGTGAGCACCTGGTTACCTTTCAGCGTCGTGTCATCCAGCTTCAGGTCGCCATAGCTGAACGTAGTATAGCTCAGGCCATAGCCAAAGGGATACAGCGGCTCGTTGGATACGTCAAGATAGTTGGAGCGGAACTTTTGAAACCATTGCCCTTCGGCCAGCGGTCGGCCCGTGGTCTTATGGTTGTAAAAGATGGGCACCTGTCCCACGTGCTGCGGGAAGGTGGCCGTAATCTTTCCTGAGGGGTTCACATCGCCAAACAGCACGTCGGCAATGGCCGACCCCGCTTCGCTGCCGCCAAACCATACGTTGAGGATAGCCGGCACGTTCCCCTGCTCCCAGGTGAGGGTCAGGGGACGGCCGGTAAACAGCACCAGCACCACCGGCTTGCCGGTAGCCACCAACGCACGCAGCAGGTCCTGCTGGTTCTGCGGAATACCAATATCGGTGCGGCTCGAGCTCTCACCACTCATCTCGGAAGCTTCTCCCAGGGCCGCCACCACCACGTCGGCCCCACGGGCTGTGGCTACTGCTTCGGCAATCATGACCGAGTCGGGACGCGGGTCGCGGTAGGTGTTCTTGCCAAACATGGCGGCGCGCACATCGAGTGCCGAGTCGGAGTAGATGTTGGCACCGCGGGCCTGCACAATCTGCACGCCGGCCCCGGCCACGCTGCGGATGCCCTCCAGCAGCGGGGTAGCATTGGCATGTTTGGCTGCCACGCTCCACGTGCCGGGCATGTTCTCCTTATTATTGGCCAGGGGGCCTATAAGGGCGATGGTCCCGCGTTTTTGCAGGGGCAGCACATTATCCTGGTTCTTCAGCAACACAAAGCTCTGGGCGGCAATCGAACGCGCCGTACGGCGGTGGGCATCGGTAAAGATCTCGCGGCTGGCACGGGTGGTATCAGCATAGCGGTAAGGATCATCAAAGAGCCCGAGCCTGTACTTCGCCTCCAGGATCCGGCGGCAGGCGGCATCGATCTGTGCCTGCGTCACCTTGCCCTCCTTCAGCGACTGCTTCAGCGTGGTGAGGAAGCCCTCTCCCACCATATCCATATCGGTGCCCGCACGAAGGGCCATAGCCGACACGGTCTTCAGGTCGCCCATTCCGTGGTCGATCATTTCATTAATGGCCGTATAGTCGGTCACAACAAAACCGTTGAAACCCCATTGCTTGCGCAACACGTCGGTGAGCAGCCACTTGTTACCCGAAGCGGGAATACCCTCCACATCATTGAAGGAGGTCATCACGCTGCCCGCACCAGCCTCCACGGCCGCCTTATAGGGCGGAAAGTAATCGTTGTACATCCGCCCGCGGCTCATGTCCACCGTATTGTAGTCACGCCCTGCTTCGGCAGCCCCGTAGAGCGCAAAGTGCTTCACACACGACAGGATGGTATTGTTCTTTGTAAGGTCGGTGCCCTGGTAGCCGCGCACCATTGCCCTGGCGATTTGCGCCCCCAGGTAGGGATCCTCGCCGCCGCCCTCGGCCACGCGTCCCCAGCGTGGGTCACGAGAGATGTCGACCATGGGCGAGAAGGTCCAGCAGATGCCATCGGCACTGGCTTCCACCGCCGCAATACGGGCCGACTGCTCGATCAGGTTCATATCCCAGCTGGCAGAAAGACCCAGGGGTATAGGAAACACTGTTTCGTAGCCGTGGATCACGTCCATACCAAAGAGCAGGGGTATCTTCAGGCGGCTTTCTTCTACGGCTACCCGCTGCACGTCCCTGATCTTGGCTACTCCCTTAATATTAAAGAGGCCACCCACCTGGCCGGCCCTGATCTTGCCGGCAATATCGGAGCTTTTGGCCTGGCCGGTCACAATATCACCCGAGCCGGGAAGGTTCAGCTGGCCGATCTTCTCATCGAGGGTCATCCTGGCCATCAGCGAGTTGATAAAGGCATTCATTTTGGCATTGGCCGGCTGAGCCTTCTGCTGGGCCCTTAGCGATAGCGAAATCATAAAAAGCAGACATACATACAAAAAAGCAATACGTTTCATTCCATCACATTTAATGTGTTCAATAAATAAGAATCAAGAGGGAGCACTTATACCCTACCGGTATCCGTAGGGACCAATATTCGCCAAAATTCCATATTTCCAGCCAAATGCCCGTAGGGCAAAAGAACTTTTTAAAGAACCGGAAGTCGCAACTGCATGCACGACGCGGCAATACAGAGCACAAGTTCATCCGTCAGTACGGATTAATAAGTGCCCCGGTATGTATGATCAATACGGTTGTTGATGGTGCGTTTCAATGGAATCTGCAGGCCGCCGGTCTCTCCCAACCAGCGGAACAACTCATCCTTTAACTGCAACCCTACTTTACGGTAAGACGTATCCCTGATCAGGTTATTCATCTCGTAGGGGTCGGCCTGCAGGTCATACAATTCGCTGATATCCCACACCCCGTTGTAATAAATGTACTTGTAGCGGTCGGTACGCACGGCAAACGTGGTAGGTGTTTGGGGAAAGGCCGACTCCCAGTAGTACTCGTAAAATACGTTCTTGCGGGTCCACTCCATGTTTTTCCCGCCCAGAATGCCGGCAAATGAAAAGCCCTGCATGTTGGCCGGCTTGCTTAAACCGGCCAGTTCCAGGAAGGTGGGCGCTATGTCGACGTTCATGATCACCTGCTCCACAACCGAACGGGGCTTCACCATGCCCGGTGCCCATACCAGCAGGGGTACGCGCATCGACTCCTCATAGGCATGGCGCTTGTCGATCAGTCCGTGCTCGCCAAACGAAAAGCCGTTATCGCCCATGTATACCACCATGGTGTTGTCCTGCAGTCCGCTCTGCTGCACCCAGGCTATCACCCGTCCGATGCTTTCGTCCACGGATTGAAGGGTCTCCAGGTACTGGCGGTAGAACTTATCAAAGGGTATGGTGCCGTGGTACATATAGTCCACGCCGTGCCAGCTGTAGCGCTGGCGGCGCACCCACCCGGGAATATCCCGGTAGTTGACCGTAGTGACAGGAGCCGTGGGCGTGCCATACACCCGGCTGCTGTCGGTGGCCGTCAGGTACATCGACGGCGGGTTGATGATGGGCAGCTTCGCATACTTGCCTTCGTGCCGCTTGGCCGGCTGGAACTCGGCATGCACGCCCTTGTGCGATAGGTACACAAAGAAAGGCTTGCCCTTGTTGCGGCTGTTCAGCCAGTCGAGCGCCTTGTCGGTGAGCAGGTCGGTCACGTAGCTGCCCTCGGGCTGCCTGACACGCTTGCCGTCGATGTTGAGCACCGGGTTGTTGTACACCCCCTGTCCCTGGAACGACACCCAGTGGTTAAAGCCCGGCTGTGGCGCATCGTCGGTGTTGCCCATATGCCACTTGCCAAAGAAGGCCGTCTGGTAGCCCTTCTTCTGCAGGTGCTGCGGAAAGAACACGAGGTTCTTCGGAAGCGGCGCATCGTTGTCCACCACTGTATGGGTATGCGCATACTGTCCCGTCAGGATCGAAGCACGGGAGGGCGAACAAAGGGCCGTAGACACAAAGGCATTCTTAATATGAGCGCCTTCAGCCGCCATGCGGTCCATAGCGGGCGTCTCCAGTCCCTGGATTTTATTCATGAACCCCATGGCATCATAGCGGTGGTCATCGGCCAGGATAAAGATGATATTCATGGGCTTTTGCTGGGCATAGCCTGCCGCCAGTACAAACAACAACAGCACGGCCACTACCCCCCTTCTGAATAGAGATTGCATCATTTCGGTCTTTCTTTTATGCTTAAGAATTATTTTGTGGTTACACCTCATGCCTGACCTATTTCCTCCCTGCTCCAAGCTTGCGGCTTCTCATCACTCACCACTCACCACTCATCACTCATCACTCATCACCTCACCACTCATCACCTCACTCCTCTTGTACGCACCTCCACTCCCGGAAGTGACGGCAGGCCGGAAGAAGGCCGGTCGAGATAAAAATAGCTCACGGCACTGTAGTCATCCACCCGGTAAAAGTTTACCCACCCGTCCGGGAAAGCGGCATCGGTGATGGAAATAGGGGGCTGGCGGTCCAGTAAGCGCACGAACCCTCCCTGTGCGTCAATCGAGATGGGCTGCAGGTTCACTCCCTTTTCGTACAGCTCGCGGACAGTTTCCTTCATGCCACCACCGATCTGTTGCAGGGTCACTTTCAGGTCAGTGTGGAAATAAACGGCATCGGGAACATGCCAGCGATAGAAATTGAACTGTCGTGCCGAATCACTGGCAACAGTACATCCCTGGTACCTGTTGATAAACTTACCCAGCCCCCAGGCACTGCCGATATAGTCCTCGGCTCCGGTGCCCGCAATGGTCGGGAACTGTGTATCACCATCCATATACATTTTTAC
>DASWYM010000491.1:0-8650 GCA_036404975.1 Chitinophagaceae bacterium | reverse complement strand
GCGGTGGTGTACCACCTGCACAACCTGGTAGAGAACGTCCGGCTTCGCTTTAAATGCTTTATTCCCATTGCCCAGCCCGATATCCGTACGGCTACTGCCGTTTTTGAGTCGGCCAACTGGCAGGAGCGGGAAGCGTACGACTTCTTCGGGGTGAATTTTGTAGGTCATCCCAACTTGAAACGTATCCTGAACGTAGAGGAAATGGATTATTTTCCCCTGCGTAAAGAGTTCCCGCTGGAAGACCAGACCCGAATCGACAAAGACGACGAGATGTTCGGACGGGGTGGAAGTCTGGACTTTGGGAACCGCCAGGATGACGGGGCTCCCACACCGAGGCAGATACCGGAGGCGGAGAAATAATGAGTGATGAGTAATGAGTGATGAGTATTCAGTGATGAGTGAGGGAAGGGAGGGCCGGAGGCTGAGCGCAGAATTAGAGAACAGAACATTAACAGTTGATCCAATATAATGTCTACAGTTAAAGAACAGCATATACCCCTGCCGGAAGGCAGCATCGGGAAGAAGACTACGACGCTGAACCTGGGCCCTACCCACCCGGCCACCCACGGGGTGTTTCAGAACATCCTGGAGATGGACGGCGAGCGCGTGGTGTCGGCCGAGCAGACCGTGGGCTACATTCACCGCGCTTTCGATAAGATTGCCGAGCGGCGCCCACTGTACCAGATCACCCCGCTGACTGATCGCCTGAACTATTGCTCGGCACCGATTAATAATATGGGCTGGCATTTGACCTGCGAGAAGTTGCTGGGCATCTCCACCCCCAAGCGGGTGGATTACCTGCGGGTGATCATTATGGAGCTGGCCCGTATTGCCGACCACATCATCTGTAACTCCGTTATCGGGGTGGATACCGGTGCCTTCACGGGCTTTGTGTACGTGATGCAGTACCGTGAGCTTATTTACGAGATCTGGGAAGAAGTGTGCGGCTCGCGCCTGACGACCAATATTGGCCGGATCGGTGGCTTTGAGCGCGACTTCAATGACATAGCCTGGACGAAGCTGGAGCGCTTTCTGAAGGAGTTCCCGGGTGTACTGACCGAGTTTGAAAACCTCTTTACCCGCAACCGCATCTTTATGGAGCGGACCATCGGTACCGGTCCCATCAGTGCTGAAAGAGCCCTGAACTATGGCTTTACCGGTCCGAACCTTAGGGCGGCAGGCGTGGATTACGACGTGCGGGTGCACACGCCTTACAGCTCTTACCAGGACTTCGACTTCGAGATCCCGGTAGGTACTACGGGTGATACCTACGACCGCTTCCTGGTGCGCAACCAGGAAATGTGGCAGTCCCTGAGCATTGTCAAGCAGGCTTACCAGAAGATCCAGGAGTTCAAGGGCGAAGAAGCAACCGTGTTCCATGCCGATGCCCCGGAATACTACCTGCCCGAGAAGAAAGACGTGTATACCAAGATGGAGGCCCTTATCTACCACTTTAAGATTGTAATGGGGGAGATCGATATTCCACCAGGCGAGGTATACCAGAGTGTGGAAGGCGCTAATGGCGAAGTGGGTTATTACCTGATCAGCGATGGTGGCCGCACCCCTTACCGCCTGCATTTCCGCAGACCGTGCTTTATTTATTACCAGGCGTTTGAAGAAATGATCAAGGGCAGCATGCTGTCGGACGTGATCATCGTAATGAGTTCGCTGAACCTGATTGCAGGGGAGATGGACGCATAATTAATTAGACAATTGGCTAATTAGCAAATTAGCGAATGAAATACTGATAGAATGACATTCTCTGAACAAGTACTACAAAAGGTAAACGAGATCATCGCCCGCTACCCGGAAGGGAAGCAGAGAAGTGCGGTAATCCCTATTCTGCACATCGCCCAGGAAGAGAACAACGGGTGGCTCAGCGTGGAGGCCATGGATTATGTGGCTAGCCTGCTGCAGATGAAACCTATCGAAGTGTATGAAGTGGCTACCTTTTACAGCATGTACAACCTGAAGCCTGTAGGCAAATACGTCTTTGAAGTATGCCAGACAGGGCCTTGTATGCTGAACGGCAGTGATAACATTATTGCTTACATCAAAGAGAAGCTGGGTATTGGGGTAGGGGAGACCACAAAAGACGGGCTGTTCACCCTTAAGCTGGTGGAATGCCTCGGCGCCTGTGGCTATGCTCCGATGATGCAGATGGGTAAACACTATAAAGAGCACCTGACGACGGGTAAAGTGGACCAGATCATCGAGGAGTGCCGCCGGTCGGCTGCTCAAAACAATTAAGCGCAATGAAAAGACTATTTATTTCCTTTCTGATCCTGGCCACCGTTACCGCCTGTGGCAATGATGCAGGGAATAAAGATTCGGTGGGCGACAGCCTGGAGGTGGATCCCACGACGGCACAGCCTATCACTACAGAACCCGACACGGTAGGACCTCAGTCAACCGACACTACCAACCAGGAGAATAGCGGATTGGATGATTAATCACGAACATTAAAAAGACGAGGCTCATAATGGGCAGAAAACTATTACTGGATAAGGCGCACATTGAAGGAATTCGTTATTACGATACCTATCGCCAGCACGGTGGCTATGCTGCCGTGGAAAAAGCGTTCAAGATGGCGCCGGCTGATATTGTTGAAGAAGTAAAGAAAAGCGGCCTGCGGGGCCGTGGGGGCGCCGGCTTCCCTACGGGAATGAAGTGGAGCTTCCTGGCCAAGCCGGAAGGCGTGCCCCGCTACCTGGTGTGCAACGCCGACGAATCGGAACCAGGCACCTTTAAGGACCGTTACCTGATGGAGTTCATTCCCCACCTGCTGATCGAGGGTTTGATCATCTCGTCGTTTGCCCTAGGCTCCAACCGCACGTATATCTACATCCGCGGCGAGTATGCCTGGATCGTGGACATCCTGGAGCAGGCCATTGCCGAAGCCAACCAGGCCGGTTTCCTGGGTAAGAACATCCTGGGCACCGGGTTCGACTGTCAGATCTATGTGCAGCGCGGTGCCGGTGCGTATATCTGCGGCGAAGAGACCGCCCTGCTGGAATCACTGGAAGGCAAGAGGGGCAATCCCCGCATCAAGCCTCCTTTCCCGGCGGTCAAAGGTTTGTGGGACTGCCCCACCGTGGTGAACAACGTGGAAACCCTGGCAGCAGTGGTTCCCATAATGAACATAGGGGGAGAAGAGTATTCGAAGATCGGTATCGGCAAGTCGACCGGTACCAAGCTGATCTCGGCCTGTGGTAATATCAACAAGCCGGGCGTATACGAGATCGACATGACCATTTCAGTAGAGGAGTTCATCTACAGCGATGAGTACTGCGGTGGTATTCCCAACGGCAAGCGCCTGAAGGCCTGTATCCCCGGAGGTTCTTCCGTTCCCATCCTGCCGGCCAACCTGCTGCTGACAACGGCAAAAGGCGAGAAGCGGATGATGACCTACGAAAGCCTGGCCGATGGAGGCTTCCCCACCGGTACGATGATGGGATCGGGGGGCTTTATTGTGCTGGATGAAGACCAGTGCGTGGTGCGCCATACTCTTTCGCTGGCACGTTTCTACCGCCACGAGAGCTGCGGACAGTGCTCACCCTGCCGCGAAGGCACCGGCTGGATGGAAAAGATCCTGTACAACATCGAATATGGAAAGGGTAAGAAGAGCGATATCGACCTGCTGTGGGATATCCAGAGCAAGATCGAAGGCAATACGATCTGCCCGCTGGGTGATGCCGCTGCCTGGCCGGTTGCTGCGGCCATTCGTCACTTCCGTGACGAGTTCGAGTGGCACGTAACCAATCCCAATGCAGCACAGAACAGGAACTTTGGACTGGCGCATTATGCCGATCCCTTAGGTATTTCTGTAGCATAATTGATTAACCTAATACTGCCGGTGCAACCGGCGCTATGATATGGCTGACGAAAAGAAATTATTCAAGGTAACAATCGACAACATCACCATCGAGGTGGAGCCGGGGACTTCGATCCTGCAGGCTGCCCGCCAGATCGGTGGTGACATAGTGCCGCCTGCCATGTGCTACTACAGCAAGCTGCAGGGTAGCGGTGGTAAATGCCGCACCTGCCTGGTGAAGGTAGCAGCCGGCTCTACGGCCGATCCGCGCCCTATGCCCAAACTGGTAGCTTCCTGCCGCACGAACGTGATGGACGGAATGGTGGTGGAAAACATTACCAACCCCGCGGTGTTGGAAGCCCGTAAGGGGGTGGTGGAGTTCCTGCTGCTAAACCATCCGCTGGATTGCCCCGTGTGCGACCAGGCCGGTGAGTGCGACCTGCAGGACCTGAGCTACGAGCACGGTACCGAAGGCACCCGCTACGAGTTCAAGCGCCGCACCTTTGAGCGCATCGACCTCGGTCCCTATATTCAGCTCCACATGACGCGCTGCATCCTTTGCTACCGCTGCGTATACACTGCCGACCAGGTGGCCGGCGGCCGCGAGCACGGCGTGCTGGACAGGGGAGACCACGCACAGATCGCAACCTATATACAGCACTCCCTGGACAATGAATTCATCGGTAACGTGATCGATGTGTGCCCGGTAGGAGCCCTGACCGACCGCACCTTCCGCTTCAAAAACCGGGTATGGTTTACCAAGCCGGTAGACGCCCACCGCGACTGCCCGACCTGTAATGGTAAGGTAAGGCTGTGGATGCGTGGGAATGATGTGCTGCGCGTAACGGCCCGTAAGGACCAGTGGGGTGAAGTGGAAGATTGGATCTGTAACGAGTGCCGCTTTGAAAAGAAGCAGGTGAGCGACTGGGTGATCGAAGGACCTACCCAGGTTGACCGCCACTCGGTGATCGGTGCCGGCCACTACACGAATATCCAGACGCCCAAAGAGACCATCCATGAAGTTATCGGGCGCGATCCGAAGCTGCTGATGGATATTCACAGCATAAGCAGGGTGAATACCGTAGACCTGAACGCCCTTCCCGGACCGGCTACCGGCAAAACGTTCAACGGTGATCCCAACGACGTGGGCCACAACCCAACGGATGTGAAGCAAGGCAAGGGGCGGAACCTGGCGGGTACGGATTCAACCAACCCTGTAACGCCTTAAGGACTAATAAGAAAGTAAGAAACTGACAATAAAATATCCTGACGGATCAACGATATGTACCTATTGCAATTTGATTGGTGGATCATACTGGAGAAGTTCATTCTGATCGCTGCGATCGTCACCCTGTCGATGGTGGTGGCGATGTACAGTACCTACGCCGAGCGAAAGATCGCAGCCTTCCTGCAGGACCGTATCGGTCCCAACAGGGCGGGTCCCTTTGGTTTGCTGCAGCCACTGGCCGACGGCCTGAAGCTGTTCATGAAAGAGGAGATCATTCCGCTGGCGTCTAACCGCTTCCTGTTTATCCTGGGGCCTATGCTGGCTATGATCACCGCCATGCTGACCAGCGCGGTTATCCCCTGGGGCAGCACCATCGAGGTGGGCGGCCGCCTTATACCCCTGCAGATTGCTGATATCAATATCGGGATCCTCTACGTCTTTGGCGTGGTAAGCCTGGGTGTGTATGGCATCATGATCGGTGGCTGGGCGTCGAACAACAAGTTCTCGCTGCTGGCCTCCATCCGCGGGGCCTCGCAAATGATCTCCTATGAGCTGGCCATGGGGCTTTCGCTGATCGCCGTGCTGATGATCTCCGGCTCGTTACGCATGAGCGTGATTGTAGGGGAGCAGATGCAAAACGGTTGGAATATTATCTACCAACCGCTGGGCTTCCTGATTTTCTTTGTGTGTGCGCTGGCCGAGTGTAACCGTACGCCCTTTGACCTGCCGGAGGCCGAAAACGAGCTGAACATGGGCTACCACCAGGAATATTCTTCCATGAAGCTGGGGTTTTTCCTGTTTGCCGAGTATATCAACATGTTCATCAGCAGCGTCGTAATGGCTACCCTGTTCTTTGGCGGCTATGATATCCCGTTTGTGAACGAAGCAGCCTGGGGTACCCATTGGTGGGTGGGCCTGGTGGGCTTTGCCGTGCTGATGCTCAAGGCCGTGATCTTCATCTTTATTTTCATGTGGATCCGCTGGACCATCCCGCGCTTCCGCTATGATCAGTTGATGAACCTGGGGTGGAAAGGCCTGCTGCCACTGGCTTTGTTGAACATGATTATCACAGCAGTCGTAGTGCTGCTGTTAAATAAATAAACCCGTATTATTTAAAAAGGCTAATGCAAATCGGCTAATTTTGCTGCCGTTAAAAGCGTTGAGGAACAAGAGATGCAAGCATTAACAAACAGAAAAAAACAGGTAGAGCGCAAGCCCATGACCTTGATGGAGAAGATGTACCTGCCCGCTATTTTCAAGGGTATGGGCATCACCTTCAGCCACCTGTTCAAAAAGCAACCTACCATCAGCTACCCCGAGGAAAAGCGTCCCTTTTCCGCGGTGTTCCGTGGTCTGCAAATACTAAACCGGGATGAGGAAGGACGCGAGCGCTGCACGGCCTGTGGCCTGTGCGCCGTAGCCTGCCCTGCCGAAGCCATCACCATGGAAGCTGCCGAGCGCCAGCCTGGTGAAGAGCACCTGTACCGGGAAGAGAAGTATGCCGCCAAGTACGAGATCAACATGCTGCGTTGTATCTTCTGTGGCCTGTGCGAGGAAGCCTGCCCCAAGGATGCCATTTACCTGACGCAAACCTTTGCCAAGGCCAATTACCAGCGCAAGGGATTTATTTATGGAAAAGAGGACCTGCTCATTCCGAACCCGGTGACCGAGCCGGAAGCCTATGCAAAAGCAAAGGGAACTATTGGTAAGGAAATTAAATAATGAACTAACTGCTCATGGGTATTACTCAAGTACTGTTTTGGACCCTCTCGATCATCGCACTGTTTAGTGCAGTTATGGTAGTGACCAGCAAGAACCCGGTGTATAGTGTGCTGTGGCTGATCATGACCTTTTTTACCATTTCCGGGCATTACATTTTACTGAACGCACAGTTTTTAGCCATAGTTAATATCATCGTCTATGCAGGAGCCATCATGGTATTGTTCCTGTTTGTGATCATGCTGATGAACCTGAACAAGGACACCGAGCCGCAGAAGAATAAGTGGATGAAGCTGGCCGGTGCGGTAGCGGGGGGAAGCCTGTTGCTGGTGATGGTGGCGGCCCTACGCAACACCGAGCGGCAGATGACCGAGCTGGGCACCGGTGACATTGGCCTTATCCAGAACCTGGGCAAGGTGCTGTTTACCGAGTTCGTCGTTCCGTTCGAGATCGCCAGCATCCTGTTCCTCAGCGCCATGGTAGGTGCCGTGGTGATCGGTAAGCGCGATACGCCCCAGGTGGAGGTGGTGGAGCACGACATCCGCAGGGTGGAAGAGCAGCGTAAGGCGATGAATATTGAAGGCTAATAGGCCGCTGTGCTAAAGACTTGCTTTCTTAATAACCGAAAAAACCGGTAGGTAATGCCTATTAATTATTACATATTTCTCTCTATTGCCCTGTTTGTCATTGGAATCATCGGGGTGCTGACCCGCAGGAACGCCATCATCATCTTTATGTGCATCGAGCTGATGCTGAATGCCGTAAACCTGCTGCTGGTGGCTTTTTCGAAAATGCACCACCTGGCACAGGCCAGTGCCAATCCCACGGCGGGAAGCGAAGGACAGCTGTTCGTGTTTTTCATCATGGTGGTAGCTGCCGCCGAGGTGAGCGTGGGCCTGGCCATTATCGTGATGCTCTTCCGCAATACGCACTCAATTGATGTGAATTTCCTGAACCGCCTGAAACACTAAAACGAGCTTACCCTTTACAGCGTAAGCAAGACGAGATATATGAAGAACTTAATATTCCTGATACCGCTTCTGCCCTTCATCGGTTTCCTGGTCAATGGCCTGGGTCGTAAGGCCCTCTCCAAAGGATTGACCGGTATTATCGGCAGCGGCACGGTGCTCGCCTCCTTTATCATCAGCCTGGTGATCTTTATCAATGGAGACTACCCCAAGGGCGCCGTCAAGTACTTCGACTTTATCAACGTAGGTACCCTGAAGATCCCCTTTGCCTTCCAGATCGACCAGTTGTCCACCCTGTTTTTGCTGATCATCACCGGTGTGGGCTTCCTGATCCACGTATACTCTACGGCCTATATGCACGAGGAGCGACGCGAGCACTTCGGACGCTACTTTGCCTACCTGAACCTGTTCGTCTTCTCCATGTTGCTGCTGGTGATGGGCTCCAACTTCGTGATCATGTTCATCGGCTGGGAAGGTGTAGGTCTCTGCTCCTACCTGCTGATCGGCTACTGGTTTAAAAACATCGACTATACCAAGGCGGCCAAGAAGGCCTTTGTGATGAACCGGATCGGTGACCTTGGCTTCCTGCTCGCCATCTTCTGGATCATTGCCAAACTGGGAACGGTGGAATATGCGGGCGTGTTTGCCAATGTGGGCAAGCTGTCGGCTGCCGACATTACCGGTATTACCCTGCTGCTTTTTGTGGGAGCCACCGGTAAGAGCGCCCAGATTCCCTTGTACACCTGGCTGCCCGATGCCATGGCCGGTCCCACTCCGGTGTCGGCGCTGATCCACGCCGCTACGATGGTGACAGCCGGTATCTATATGATCGCGCGCAGCAATGCCCTGTACGCCATGGCGGATGTGACCAACACCGTGGTCGCCATCATTGGTGCGGCCACCGCGCTGCTGGCAGCCACC
>DASWYM010000490.1:0-23160 GCA_036404975.1 Chitinophagaceae bacterium | reverse complement strand
ACGAAAAAGACGTGGGCATGGACCCACAGCTGAAGCGCTACTTTCTCAAGATCATGAATTCCTTCGCCTGGGGGGTGATCTGGCTGATGTTCGTGACCTTTTTCGGCCTCTACTTCGGGCTGGCCTACGTGCAGCACGGCTGGACCCCAGTCAACATCATCTTCTACGTGATCGTGCTGATCACCTTCCTGCTGCTCATCCGCTACCTCTACCGGAGCTGGAAGACTTAACGATCCCTTCTGTTTAAATTCCTCCGCTGGCACCATTTTAGGGTATATGCTGTGTATATAACCACATAAACAGCAGAGATATGAAAAAACTATTAGGTATAGCCTTTTTGAGCCTCTTCCTGGCAGCCTCCTCCGTGGCCGGTGCCCAGGAGGATACCACCGTGGGACAGAAAGTAAAGACCGGTGCAAAGAAGACGGGTGCCGCTGTAGAAAAGGGTGCTGAAAAGACCGGCCATGCCGTAAAGAAAGGCGGTAAGGCAGTAGGAAAGGGCGTCAAGAAAGGTGCGAAGACCGTAGGACAGGGAGCAGCCAAAGTAGGCCAGAACACGGCCGAGGTAGCTTCCAAGGGCAAATCGAAGATCGCCGACAAGGAGATCAAGAGCAAGCAGGGTCCCAATGGCGAAACCATTTACCAGGATGAGCGCGGGTATTTCTGGAAAGATGAAAGGGGCCGTAAGCAATACATGCGTTATGGGTCGCTGAAGGACAGGACGCAATAATAGTTGGATGTTGGAAGTAGAATCTCCGGATTACTAAGAGATGGGGGTAATGACTATTTCCCCTTAAAAGAAAGGTAGAAGCACAAGGGATACCTTAATTCTTCTGCTTTTCTTTCTTTGCAACGCTTTGCTTTTTCTTCAGCTTTTCTTTCCTGAGCCTGATCCACTCACTCACCTTCTCAAATTCCTTTTCTGAAGGCTGCCGGTCTGTAGTAGAAAAGTTGATATCTTTTGATTCCCTGATCATACCTAAAGTTACGAACTATGATCTGCCACGATCTTCCACTGGCCGCGGATCTTCCGCAGCAGCAGGGTATAGTGCCCGCTCAGATCGCCAATGCTGCGCTGGAGCATCCACTTGCCTACCACGAAGGCGTATTCTTTCGAGAGGGGCTTTACTTCCAGGATGTCGAAGGAGAGCTTGCCCATGGAGGCGGTGTCGGGGTAGCCCTTTTTGTAGTTATCGAGGGTGGGCTGCCAGCCGCGCACCACGCCCTTCTTGCCGATAAACATGAGGGAGTCGCTCTTCCAGTAGGTCTGCATAAAGGCTTCGATGTTGCCCCTATTCCAGGCTTCGGTCTGCAGGGTGAGCAGGCGACGGATGGCGGCCTCTTCTTTGGGCTGGGAAAAAGCGGTCACCGAGGCCAGGAGGAGTGATATAAAGAGTAGCTTTCTCATATAAAACTTTAAAATTCAAGTTACGGAACCTGTGCCATAGAATGGCAATCGGAAGGGGTGTACCTTTGCGCCATGTCCAAAAAGCGCCTTTTTTACCTAGGATTCTTTGCCCTGCTGGTTGTAGGGTTCTTTGCCATCATGTCGATGGTTATCCCCAATTTCACCAATCCCACCCGCCCGCCCATCGGCGAGGTAAAGCCGTTTCGCTTCATCAACCAGGACGGCCAGCCCGTGACCGAGCAGGACGTGAAAGGCAAGGTGACGGCCATTGAGTACTTCTTTACCACCTGCCGCGGCATCTGCCCGCGCATGAACAATAACCTGCGCAACGTAATCTATGACGCTTATAAGGACGAGCCCGGCTTCCAGATCCTGTCGCACACCTGCGATCCCGAGACCGACTCGGTGTCGCGCATCAAGCGCTACGCCGACTCCATGGGGGTAAACACGCAGCGCTGGGTGTTCCTCACCGGCCGCAAGGACTCGCTGTACGACATGGCCCGCCATGCCTACAAGATCGACGACCCGGCCAATAATCTTACTTCCATAGAAGATGATTTTTTACACACACAATTCCTAGCTTTATTGAACAAGAAAGGACAAGTAGTAAAGATTTATGATGCATTGAAGCCCTCGGAGTTGAAAGACATGAAAAAGGAAGTGGCGAAACTCTTAAAAGAATAAGCGTTCTCAATAGCATGAATACAATCGGTACCAAAAGTGAAGAGCATAAAATAGCCGAGCTGCTGCGCCGCAGTCACCTGAGCGTGACGGACAGCCGCAAGAAGATCCTCTCCCTGTTTTTGCAGAGCCCAGATGCCCTGTCGCATGGCGATATCGAAAAGAAAGCCGGTGAGAAGTTCGACCGGGTGACCGTGTACCGCACCCTGCAGGCTTTCGTAGAAAAGGGCATCATCCACACCATTCCCACTTCCGACAACTCGGTGCTCTACGCCCTGTGCAAGGGCTGCGAAGAAGGCCACCACCACGACGACCACGTGCACTTCGTGTGCGACAACTGCGGCACCACCATCTGCCTCGACGACGTGGTATCGCCCCGCATCGACCTGCCCCCCGGCTACACCGCCCGCTCGGTGCAGGTAGTGATCAATGGGACGTGCAAGAATTGTAATGTCTGAACCCGGATTTGGGAGGATTTAAAGGATTAGGAGGAGAAAGAGAGACCCCCTGATTTACAAAGAACTCTATAAAAGATAAAAGGCCTTTCGTTTCTGAAAGGCCTTCTGTGTTATTTGAAGGTTTTATTCTCCCTTAAATCCATCTAATCCCCCTAAATCCGGGTTCAGACAGCATTCTCACCCTTCTTCGTGGTATTCCGGTCGGTACCACGGGAGGAGTCGTCGCGCTCGTGGCGGTCGCTGCCACCGGTCTGGCGGTTGCTCTTGCTGGGAGCGCCCGGCTGGCTGGTCTGGTGCTGGCCACCGGCTTTCTGGTCCTGGTGGGCATTATTGCTCTGGCTGCCGCTGCGGTTCTTTTTCTCTTTATCCATGATATACGTTTTTACCAGTATATATAGGAAAAATGATGCCAGTGAGAGAAGCTGCTAGCTATGAGCTGCTAGCTACCAGCTGGTCATTAAACCATCCGGCCAGTGATTATAGGTTATTTAGTTACGAGCTTTGGAGTTTCTGTCCAACTATCCGTACGGAAGATAGCCACGGGCAGACCATCCTTTGTATAGAGGTTGGGCATGGCGGCCGAGCTGAAGCCGTAGCGCACGGCCACGGGCTTTTTCACGCTCTTGCTCCAGACCACCACGGTGTTGCCGTCAATCTTTGCGGAGGCCGGTACGAATTGCCGGTCCTCGCCCGCCATGTAGAAGTCACGGAGCGGGCCTTTGCTCACCAGGCCTTTTTCCGCCCCTTCGAAGTAGAGGCGAACCCTGTCCTTCTCCACCTGCAGGCGGCTGTACTGCGGGGTCTTGTAGGCAAAGCCGGTCTTGCCATACACTTCCGCCAGCGCATAGGCGGCCAGCCGAAGGGCCACGTCCTTTTTGTTCTGGGGATGAATGTCTTTTACGTCGTCTACCAGGTCGTGGGTCACCACCATACCGGTGTGGGGGACGGCCTGCACCCCTGCCTGTGCCTCGCGCAGCAGGGCTGCGTCATTGCCGGTTCCATAGCCGGAGAAGGGTGCGATCTGCACGTAATAGAAGGGAAGCTCCTTATTCCAGGCACTGCGCCACGAAGTAATGAGCGAGGTCAGCAGGGGCCGGTAGGCACTCCACGTGCCCACATTCGACTCGCCCTGGTACCACAGCACGCCCGCAATGGTAAAGGGTGTCAGGGGGTGGATCATGGCGTTATAGGTAGCGCCCGGGGTAATGGGCCAGTGTGGGGAGGGGTTGATCTTCGCAGCGGCTTCCCTCAGTACGCTGTTCGCGCTTACCGTATCGGCGGGCGTCCACACTTCGGCAGGGGTGCCGCCCCAGGAGGAGGCAATCAGGCCTACGGGAACGTTCAGCTCCTGTTGCAGCTTCTGGCCAAAGAAGTAAGCCACCATGCTGAAGCGTTTGGCTTCTTCGGGCGTGCACACCACCCAGCGGCCCTTGAGGTCGTCCTGCGGCCAGGCAGCCGTGAGGCGGGGCACATGGAAGAGGCGGATGCTTTGATTCGTAGCAGAGTCCATGGCACCGGTATAGCGCTTCACACCCCAGTTGTAGTGCATCTCCATATTGCTCTGCCCGCTGCCGAGCCACACTTCGCCAAGGAGCACATCATTGACCTGTACGGTATTATTGCCTTTAATGTGGATGGTGTAGGGACCACCGGCAGCCCCGGTCTTCACCTTCACGCTCCACTTGGCAGCCGCAGTGCCCGTGGTGCGGTAGGTGGTGGTGTCCCAGCCGGTGCGGATCTCAATCCTTTCGTTCGGGTCGCACCAGCCCCAGAGCTGCACCTCGGTGCTTTGCTGCAGCACCATGTGGTCGCCAAGGATAGCCGGCAGGCGCACATCCGCCAGGGCGGTTACCGAAAAGGAGAGGGCCAACAGGGACAGCAGGGTGGAGCGGAGTATTTTCTTCATGGTAGTGGTCAAAATGCCGTACAAGTTACAGAGCGTAATTATAAAAGAGGGATCCTATTTTAGCTGTTTGTGGTCAAAGGTTGCGTTCAATCTGTGGGTCCATCCGCCTGGTCGTCTTTAGGGCCCTCTTTTCTTCCCCGCTTCTGCTTGCCCAAGGTGTCGGAGATGAACTTATGGCAATGGTATTTCAGCTCGAGGAAGCCCTTCTCGGCCTCCAGCATCTGGTCGCGCAGGGTATTCTGGCTGGCTTCTATACCGGGGGTGATGAGCTCGTCGGCAACCGGCTCGTCATCCTTGAGCAGCTGGCCCTGCAGGCCATATACCTTCCCGGCAAGGGTCTCGAAGCGGTGGCGTTGCCCGGCAAACTGCGCGAAGTAGTGCTCGGCCTGCGCTGCCAGGTTGGGCACCGTGTTGCCCTGGATGATTTCGCCAAGCCACACTTCAAATTCTTCAATCTCCTGCGCGTGGAAGTGGAGCACGTCTTTCCATTCTTCGAGCTCGTTGTTGTAGTAGGATGCTAAGGAGGAGGTCATGGTTGGGGTTTTTAGTGAACAAAGACAGCCTGTCCGATACCTATAAAGCTACGCCACTTCCCGCTCCCGGGCAATGAGCCCTGTCATGGTTCCCGGTAATGGATATTGATACCTTCCACTTCAACTATTGAGCTGCTGCAATAGCCGCGTTCCAACTCTACCCCACTTATAGCTGGCAACTCATCAGTGAAGCTTTTGCAGCCACGGGCGCACTAGCTTACATCCGTCAGCCGCACGATCTTATCACCTTCGAACCGGAAGATAGACCGGCCCTCCAACTCAATACGGTCACCCCGTTGAGGTCCACCGGGAATGTCCACCGCCAGCACACCGCGGTAGCGGATGCTCGCTTCTGCCGTATCGCCGCGAAAGGTGATGTCCTCTACCTGCTGCTCGCGTTCTGCGAACACCTGCGTGGCACCCTCGGCCTGCCCGCGGAAAGCATCGATGCCCTCCAGGGTCATGTTCACCGCGCCGCCGGCGCTGTTCTCGAACACGATGGCGGGATGAAAGTCCCTCAGCATGCCCTCCACGTCGAAGTGGTTGTAGGCATCGATATAGTTCCGGATGATAGCTTCCCGTTTTTGCTGCAGGTCCATAATCATAATTACTCTGGTATACACTGGATCAGTGCCGATCATCATAATCATAACCATCCGCGTTCTCCTCCTAATTCCCAATCTCTAATCCCTAATTCCTTCCTTGCTCGCCATCGCCCTCACTTCCTCCGGGTTGTACGGCTCGTGCACCCTGTTGCTGATAGGCCTGGTGCTCTTCAGGTAGGCATAGATCGACTTCAGGTCGGCATCGGGCATATTGCTGTAGTTGTCCCACGGCATGGGCGGGCTGATGGGACGGCCGCTCTCCAGGCCCATGTGCTTACCCGTGCGGATGGCCTTCACGAAGTTATCCTCGGTCCAGGCACCGATACCGGTAGCGGAGTCGGAGGTAATGTTGGCCGCAAACGACATACCCCAGGGACCCACAAACGCCGTGAGGTCGGGCGCAAACAGCACCCAGCTGCCCGGCTCCAGGGCATCGGGGTTAACAGGAGGCATGGGCCCGTCGGCCGGGTGGCCCGACAGGATACGCGAGGAGTCCACCTTGGGCCCGGTGGGGGTCATGATCTTGGGCGAGTGGCAGTCATGGCAGGCGCCGCCCACCACCAGCTGGCGCCCCCGCTCCACGCTCACTTCCGCTTCGGCGCTAACTGCAGGCTCCACCGCTTCGGCCGACGAGGCCGTGCGCGAGGTGCATTTAATGATCAGAACAAGGACCACGAGGCCCACAAAGAACAAAGCAATTGTCCTGGCAATCGGGGAGATCATAACAGGAGGTTTTTAGTGTTGAAGGGCTGTTTCCGGGGCAGGGTTCAGCACGGCATCCAAAAGGTGCTTGTCCTCCCACAGCTGCTGCTCAAAGCTTTTCAGCGCGGGGTACAGCTCTTTGGTCCGGCGCACGGCCTCTTCGCCATAAGGCTTATACAGGCGGTAGTATTCGAACATGTTGGCCACTTCTTCGGCACCGGGAAATCCAAGGGCGGCATACTGGTCGCGGGGGATATAGTGGTAGACCACTTTTTTACCCGACACCTTAGACAGGATAGCCGCATAAGCGTCTCCGGTAATGAATTCTCCCGCCACTTCAATGGTCTTGCCGGCCCATTGCTCCGGGTGGCGGAATACGGGCAGCAGCACGCCGCCCAGGTCGTTTGCCGACACGGCGGCCATAGGCGAATCGCCTAGCGGGAAACCAAAGGAGTACGTTCCTTCTTCGTCCTTCTGCAAGGGAATAAAGCCAAAGAAATTCTGGTAGTAAAAAGCCATGTGCACAAACGTGGTATCCGCCTTCTTGCCGTGGGCGTAGGCTTCCATGCGGGCCTTAATGTCGAAGTGCGGCACGGGCAGGGCCCCGTTGGTAATGTCGCTCACCGAGGGCAGGGTGCTGAGCACGAACTGCTTCACGCCGCAATCCACGACGGCATCAATGAGGTTGATCCCGTGTTCGTACTCGCCCCCGAAGTGCTCCCAGAAGTTGGTCACGCCAAAGGCTCCGTCGCAGCCCTGCAGGGCGGACAACAGGCTGTCTTTATCCGACAGGTCGCCGGCTACGATTTCGGCACCCGCATTCCGGAGCGCCCGGGCCTTATCGCTTTCGGGGTGGCGGGTGAGGGCGCGCACGCGGAACTCGCCGCTCTGGAGTAAGAAACGGGCTACGCTGCCGCCCTGGGCACCGGTAGCGCCGGTTACAAGGATCAATGGGTGGGGTGTCATGGTAAATAATTTTCATGCAAGGTAGAAAGGTGCGCTATGCGGTCGTCGGTGTTTCAACATCAGTACAGGGAAAACTGTCGTGAATTGAGGGAAGCAGGGGATGAATTGCAGCTGAGGTTAGAGTTCTTCTTCCCCCTACAGTTCTGCTTAAAAGGATAGTATTCGCTATAGACGCAGCCAGGAGGAGAAAGACCGGCTCCGTAGGAGCCCCGTGTTTGTAGTAAGGGACCCAAAAGAAGAAGGCTCCGTAGGTGCCGCGTCTGTCTTTAGGGTGTTTCCAACAGGGATGGGCAAACGTGATTTGCTTCGTGATTCAAGAAATGCGCAGTAACTTATGTATCGAGCTACACACGCCTGGTCCTACCGCATGAACCTTCTTAATCCACAAGTCATGCCCAACACCTTTTCGCAGATCTACCTGCAATTCGTCTTTGCCGTACAGGGAAGACGTAGCCTTATTATAAAACAACATAAAACAGAGCTGCACCGCTACATCACTTCCCTGGTGCAGGCCCGCAAGGCCAAGATGCTCGCGGTGCACTGCATGCCGGACCATACCCACCTGTTTGTCGGCTTCAGCCCCTCGGTACTGATCTGCGATTTTGTAAAAGAGATCAAAGTAGAGAGCCATTCATTTATTGAGAACAAAGGATGGGTAGGTAAAGGGTTTCACTGGCAGGATGGGTATGGTGTATTTTCCTACAGCCGATCCCACATAGACCGGGTATGCCGCTATATCATCAACCAGGAGGAGCACCATAGAAAGAAGACCTTCCGCGAAGAATACCTCGGGTTCCTGGAGAAATTTGGGGTGCCCTACGAGGAGCGCTACCTCTTTGACTTCGTGGAAGAGGCTGCTTACTGACGCGGCACCTACGGAGCCGTCCTCTTCTTATACCGTCTTTACTACAAACACGGAACTCCTACGGAGTTCTTCTTCCTCCCATGGCAGATAAAACACAGAGTGGCACGAAATCATCGGCGGGAGTGCTTGTGGGGGCTGAATAATAACAGGCAGACAGCCGTGCTAGAAATCCGTCTCGTACACCTTCTCCACCTGTCGCTGGAACACGCGCTTCGGTACGGCGCGGAGGGCGGCGTTGCGCAGGCGGGTGGCCAGGGAGTTCTCCCATTGCGCCAGCCTGCCCAGGGTCCACGACTGCTTTACGATGTAGTGGGTGCGCTCCAGGCGCCTTTGCTCAAAGAGACGGAAGGCATCGGGCACGGCCGGCGTATCCTTCAGGCAGTTTGCCAGTACCATGGCGTCCTCTATAGCCTGGCAGGCACCCTGTCCCATGTTGGGCGTGGTGGCGTGGGCCGCATCGCCGATAAAGACCAGGTTGCCAAAGGCATAGTGCTCCATAGGCTCCAGGTCCGAGATGTCGCTCCAGATCAGCTGGCTAGCCGGGGTGGTGCGAATGA
The DNA here is from genome assembly GCA_036404975.1 of Chitinophagaceae bacterium. Lineage (GTDB taxonomy): Bacteria > Bacteroidota > Bacteroidia > Chitinophagales > Chitinophagaceae > Flavisolibacter. Next base: position 14,479 of record DASWYM010000490.1, on the reverse strand, counting down.
TAGCGGGTATAGGTGCGTGGTAGTTCTTAAAGAGGTTCAGCAGGTCGGCCGTGCCCATTGCCTTCATGCGGGGATCGGCCGGTGGGGCGTTCTTGCAGGCAAACCAGTACACCTTGTTCGCGCCAATGGGCACCATCCCGAAGCGACCCTTCGTGCCCCAGGTCTCCGAGCTTTCGTGGATGTTCAACAGGTTGTTGTCGGCCACGCCCCGCCAGCAGGTATAGCCCGAATAGCGGATGCGCGAACCGGGCACGATCTTCTTCCGTATGGGCGAGTTGATGCCTTCGGCCACCACCAGGTAGTTGGTGTCGGCCACCGAGCCATCCTCGAAGCGAACGCGGTAGCCCCTTTCGGTCTCCTCTACATCTTTGGAGCGCTTGCCCGTTACGATGGGGGCGTCGCCCAGGGCCTCCAGCAGCACGCGGTGCAGTTCGGCGCGGTGGATGGCCAGGTTGGTGAGGCCTTCCACGCCCGGCGTATAGGTGCGATTGATGATACGGCCCTGCTCATCATAGATCGAGATCTGATCTACCCGGTTGCCGGCAGCCATCAGGGCATCGTAGAGGCTCAGCTGCCGGTAGGCGCGCATGGCGTTCACCGCCAGCACGATGCCCGCGCCCACGGGGCGGAATCCGGGCGCCGCCTCGATGACGGTAGCCGTAATGCCTATCCTCTTCAGGGCCAGGGCCGTCGTCAGCCCGGCAATGCCGCCGCCCAGGATGGTGAAAGTGTTCGTCATATAGCCTTTTGCTTAGCGGGTGTAAAAGTATTCCATTGAACGGGAAGCGCCGCCAGGCTACCCGCCCTGTGCCCTATGCGCCGGATTAATAAAGCGTTACAGATGATCCAAAAAAAGGCTACAAACTGGCCACCGCAATCAAACAGCATAGTAAAGGCCTTGCAGAGGCACTGCAATAGTACCCTAATAGTACCTCAATAGTAGGGATACAGTACATAGCAAAAGGTACTATAAGGGTACTATTACAGTACTATTGCAGTACTATTGGAGTGCTTTATCTATGCTATTGGATAGGCGTCAGATGGGGAACACGTCCACCTCCCCCGGCAGGATCATATTGATCTTTCCACCCAACCCCTTTTTCAATCACGATGCAGGAGCGCAGGTGAGGCAGAATGCCCTCGAGGTCGAGCTTATTATTTGCAGCATTTTAGCGGCGGATGACAGCTTCAGGATTAGCGGATGGTTCGAAATACCCCGCCGGATGGATGATTTTGGTCATTGCAGCAGAGAAGAGCGGTAAATAACTTAGGCGCTCAAACACGTTACCATGTTGCAGGTACTCGTTAAGGCCTTTCGCCTGAAAGCCGCCTCCTTGTTTATCCTGGTCTATTTTGTGTCGGCCTTTGTAAAGGCCTCTTTCAGCGGCAGGGGGTATACAGAGCCTTTTTTCTCTTTTGTTCTTTTCTTTTGTGGTTTTGGCGGGCTGATCTACCTGGTCACGGCAAAGGTGCAGCGAAATTTCATCAGCATCCGGGCGCCCCGGCAGGAGGCTGCTTCTGTAGTCCTTTACTTCCTGGGTTGGCTGGCCTTGTATATGATCTTGTGGCGCAGTGTGTTCAGCAATGCCTACCTGTCGAATATCCTCGGTTTCTGGGGCCTGCTCGTGGTGGTTCCTTTTGCCTATTTGCGTAAAACGGGTTACCGGCCCGAGGATTTAGGCCTTACACGGAAAGGCCTGGGTTCGCAGGTGACCGTGGCGGTGCTTGCCGCCCTGATCATTGGGGCGGTGCTGGTGGTACTGACGCCCGGCGGCCGGTACATCACCAGTGGGGCGCTGTCTGCACCCGGCTTATTTCAAGCTCTTTTGGCCGGCTTCGGCCTGGCCCTGTTGCTGGCGGGCTTCTTCGAGGAATTCTTTTTCCGGGCGGTGCTGCAAACAAGACTAAGCGCTTACTTCGGCTCGCACTTTACGGGTATTGTGACCGCTTCCCTTCTTTTCAGTCTGTACCACCTGCCTTTCCAGTTTTTCGGCAGCGGCCCTGCTGCCGGTAATTTTTCTTATGCCCTGGCCAATGTGTTTAGCGAAGCCCTGGTCACAGCACCCATACTGGGCATTCTCTGGGCCCGTACGCAGAACCTGGTGGCCCCGGTGCTGGTGCACAGCCTGATCGATGCCATCAACGGTGTGCCCCGTATGGCGGCGATGTTTAACCTGCAGTGAACACGGTGTCGTATAGGGGTGAGCAGCCACAAAGAGGCTGTTAACCGGCCAGCGAATCCGGTAGTGCACTTTTGGGCCGGGCTTTAGCTTCTTCGGGTAGCATCTTCCTGTTTGATGCTTTTCGACAAACAGGTGTAGTCTCTATGGTACAAGGGTCTCCAGGTCCTGCCTGTCGTGCAGGAGTTCCTACTGCTCCAGGCGGCGCAGGGAGGCGAAGGTGCGCTCCATCTTCGGGTAGAGTGCTTTGTCCTGCGACACGGGGTAGATGGCCGAGATGTTCATCGTCTCCTTCCCGTAGGGGTAGAAGAACAGCAGGCCGTACATGTTCTCGAAGTTGCTGTCGGGCGACTGGTAGAACATCTTGATCAGGTAGCCGGAAAGCTTGCCGATTACTACCGGCTTGCGGAACACGAAGGAGTCGGTAGCGTTGCCCTTGTCCTTTTCGATGTCGCTGAGCATGCGGTCGAAGGTCACGGGCATAAGCTGGTAGATCACCGTGGCGCCGCTTTCGCTTTCGTAGCCGTTATCCATGGGAGTAAAGGTGGAGTCGGGCGGGTCCATGCGGAAGCGCTCGGAGCGGAGGCCTAACAGCTTCAGAACGGTGGAGTCGGTTTGTTCCTGTGCGGTGGCGGAAAAGGGGAGGAGGAGCAGTAGTAAGTGGATTGCTTTCATGGGAGTGGAAAGGTAAAGTTTTATTGTGAAGGTAGGATGGCCTGGATTCGCAAATTGTCATTCAAGATCTGCTTCACGAAGTGTTTTGTCAAGGGCTGCCAGTTTCCTGCCGGTGCTTTCCATTTTTCGTTTTAACAGGTAAGGTGCAGCGAGGATCATGAACAGGGAAAACAGACTTAAAGGAATGGTCACTACCAGTGTCCACTTCACCCAGTCGTGTTTCCAGAAGAGCACGTAAAGGGTGATGGTTATAAGCGTGCGGACGGTCCAGAGCACCAGCTTTTTCTTTTGGTAGGCCGGATTCAGTACCGTCTCCCTGGAGAGCTGCTCCAGGTCCCTGTTATAGCTTGCACTAAAGGTGTCGTTGTTTTGGTTTTCGTCTTTCATCATAGGAGTATCAAAAGGAAAGTTCTTATTTTTCTCTGTTTCATGGTTTAGTTATCCCAGAACCGTTCAAAGAGTTTGGGGCAGATCTTTTTCATGCTTTCAGGGTTGCCTTCTTTCCAGGTGAATTGAATGGGCGGGTACTGTCCTTCGCGGGTGGTGAACCGGGAATCGTCGATATAGTCGTAGAGGTCTTTACCGGTTTTAGCCTCGAAGGCGTTCAGGGCCACGTACCAGAAGCCTTCGAACTCGTAGCTGTCCCTGCCGCGGACCGCTTCAATGACCAGGTTGTCGGGGTTTTCTTTGGCCTTATAATAAGTTTCTTTTCCACGGGAGATTACCCAGTTGCGGAAGTATTCAAAGCCGTCGTCGGAGCAGCCGCCGTTCATGATGTAGCCCGCGCACCACATATTGGAAGTGTAGGAGTCGTAGAGGTGTTTGTCGGTACGCAGGCGGAAGCCGATGATTTCTTTGGGGGTAAGCCTGCCGAGTTCTCTAATGAGGTATTGTTCCTGCGCGCCCTGGCTACGGGTGGCTTTCAGCGAGGCGTCAATGAGGGTCCAGTACTGCTCTTCATCGAGCAGGTCGGCGGTCTTCTCCAGGGTATCGGGGGCAGGTCCTGCGTTGGCAGTTGTCCTGGGACCGAAGAATTTGTTGAATATTCCCATACGGTTGGTGTTTGGTTCTTTACAGTGGATCAGGAAAAGTGCGGATAGTAACAGCAGGAACGTTTTCATGAAGTCGGCGGGTGTACGAACACCGGAATAAAGATAGCGGGTTCTGTCATTTTTCATAAGGGTTGCGGGTATAAGTTACCCACATAGATTGGGATGAGGTTTCAAGAAGGAGGCAACAGATTGAACCCCTGTGACTCACCCTTTCTGCTGTTGGAGAGGTATAGGCCAGTACCGCCTCTTGCCTTGTCATCCCGACCGGAGGGAGGTTCCGATAGCTATCGGAACTGATTGGTGGTGCTGTAAGACACTCTGGGAGGAATGAAGCTACTTGCATTTCCTCTGTTCCTGCCGTAACTTAATAGCATGTTCATACGCAGTCGCTGTTATTACGTATACATTCTTACCAATCAGCAAAGGACCGTATTGTACACCGGTGTGACCAACGACCTGGAGCAGCGCATTACAGAGCACTACCGCAGCCGCGGGCAGAGTGATTCTTTTACAGGTAAGTACCACGCTTACTATTTGCTTTACTACGAGCCGCACCAATATATCAATAATGCTATTGCCCGCGAGAAGGAGATCAAGCATTGGAGAAGGGAAAAGAAGATGATGCTGATCAATGATTTCAACCCCGGACTGGAGTTCCTGAATGAAAAGGTCTTTGGCTGCTGGCCTCCGAAAGAACAGCCCAGGCGCTTTTAAGGCTATAATCAGATCCCTCCCTCCGGTCGGGATGACAAGGCTAGCTAACTACTGAACGCAGGTACTCCGACAGCAGTAAGAATTGATTCCTTAACAGCACGAGAAGGTGAGTATACTACTGATCATAGGCACTCCGCCAGCTGAAAGTCGTACACAGGTGAGCTGTATGAACCACATAAAGCGCAGCAAGTCTGCTTACCATACTTTTCACCAGGGTTTTTTGCTGCCGGCCGCATGGGAGGAGGGAGCAGCATAAGGGTTCGTCTCTGTTCCGAGGAAGCCGGGGTTGCCAAGCTGCCTGAATTCTTCACTGGACGATTTGGGACGAAAGCGCTGACCCAGCAGGTAGATCACCGGGTCGCGCCTGTCGTAGGCCTTCAGCAGCACGGCATCGTAGCGGACGCCCTCTATGGTCAGGTAGCTGTCGGAAGCATAAATAGCGTAGTCGGGTTTTTCTTCCGAGAGGGTCTTCTCCCACATCCGGTTGGCGTAGTCGGGCCCGTCGCCGGCAAAGGCTTGCAGGGTTTTCTCTTCGCCTTTGATCACGACGGCAAAGGGCATCATGGGATCCACGCCATCGCGTTTGAGGTCGAGGCTGTGGTGGAGGGCAAAGAGCAGATGGCCCATCAGTTCTTTGGAAGCGTCCTGCAAGTGTTTCATTCGGTACGGTTTACCGGCTGGTGCCGGTGTACTAATATAGGCAAACGGTTTCGGCGGTGCAAGGGGTGGAGGATTGGTTTGGAGATGAGAAACTTGCACTGGCGGAGGTTGTCGCTTATATTTGCGTGTTGCCCTTTCAGCTGGACCTGTCTGTGTCCTGCTCTTACGACTCCTATAACTGTTTACACGTTGACGCCAAAGGCAGATGATCTAACCAGGGCAGTCAACTGACCTTATCAAATCTGATTATGAATAAGCCAATCCTGACTGCGCTCTTCACTTTGATTAGCTTTTGTGTCTTTGCACAAATCTCGTTTGATCCCGGATACTTTGTCAACAATGAAGGGAAGAAGATTGAATGCCTGATCCGCAATCACGACCGGAAGGCCAATCCAGCCCGCTTCGAGTACCAGCTCGCCGAAGGTTCCCCAACAAGTATAGCTACTATTGATTCGGTGCAGGAGTTCGAGATCCTGAACACGGCACACAAATACCAACGGTGCCACGTAGCTATGGAGCACACCAGTACTGATCTGAAGAGCCTGGCGGAAGAGAAGGACGTCACATTCCGCGAAGAGGTGTTGTTTTTAAAGGTACTGGTGGAAGGCCAGGGCACTTTGTTTTCGTACTACAGCGGCAGTGGAGCGGAAAAGTACTTCTTCCGCGTTGGTGATGGCAAGGTGGAGCCACTGGTTTCATACAGCTACCTGGGCGAGCAAAACAAGCTGGTGGAGAACAATTCCTTCCGCCAGCAGCTGTGGGATCATCTGCGGTGTCCTTCTTCATCGAGGGAGGCTTTCCACCGGATGCTCTATAAGAAGAACAGCCTGGTAGAAGCAGTAGTTGCCTTTAACGAATGCCAGAAGGCGACTTACATAAATTACAGTGCCCGGAAAAATAAAGGCACCTTTCATATTGCCCTAAAGGCCGGCGTGAACGCTGCGGCCATGGAGGTGGAACAGATCGTGACCTATCACTTGTCCTATGGCTATGATTCCTATCACATACGCGAGCAGCATACCTCTAAGTTTGATCAAAAGCTGTCACCGGTTATTGGTGTGGACCTGGAATACGTTTTGCCCTCCTATAAGAACAAGTGGTCGATGTTCTTTCAACCTGCATTCCAGTATTACCGCAATAAGTCGGAAATGATGGTTTATAACAATAGCCCGTCGCCCTCTTTCCCGGGCCAGCTGGGTGGGGGAAAAGTGGAAGTGACGGCCAACTATTCACATGTCACTTTGCCCGTGGGCTTGCGACATTATTTCTTCCTGGATGATGGGGCAAAGCTGTTCTTAAACGGGGCGCTTGCCTGGAACGTGATCCTGAACCCCTCCAGGGTGTTTACCGTGGAGCGCCTGAGCGTATACCCGGAATTCAAACACAAGCGGATACATACCCAGCCGGGCCTGTTTGTGGGGGCTGGTTACACGCTCAGGAATAATCTTAGCGTAGAAGCCGTTTACCATATTGCCAAAGAGCTGCAGGACAACGATGACTGGAAGACCCGTTTTGTGAACCCATTCTCCCTGGTGTTTGGTTTCCCACTGAAGTAAACCAGGATAAGTACTGTGCGGAACAGGAGAAAGGCATAGGGGTGCCCGGGTGAAGAAGCGGCCCTATGCCTTTGCCGTTTGATTCATCTGCGTCCGCCGCTACCCGGCCTTCACTTCCTGGTGCTGCTCCGAGATCTGCTTCACCACCTGCAGCGCCTGGGGAAAGGTCTTTTCGAAATACTCCTTAAAGTCTTCGGTGGAGTCCACCTGTACGCTTAGTTCCGTAATGCCATTGGTTTCCTTCAGCCGGTAGCTTTCGCGGGCGCCGGCCCAGTCTTTGGTTTCTTCAACGCCCTTGTGGATCTCGCCGAGGTGCTTGAAGGTCATCTCTTCGTAAGGGGTATTTTTTTCGATAAGGCTGTACATGCCATCGCCCGAAGGGGAAAGGAACTTTATGCTGCTGCCTTCTTTCCAGTCGGTTTCCGCAAAAGAGCCCGGGGAGAATACGGCGGTCCACTGGCGGTAGGAGGCATCGCTCCACAGTTTGTCCCACACGACCTCTTTGGGCGCGTTGATGGTGACGGAGAAGTTAAGGGTTGTCATAACAAAGGTTTTTTGAAGTACTAAGGTACAAGCGGACAAGGAACAAGAGTGTGGTCAGGTGCGACAATAAAGCGGGGCGAATGCGACAGGTCGTCAAGAAGGCTGTAACCTGCCGGCCGGGGGTGGCGTCCTAGTATGGAAACAACCGGTATGTTTCACAAACTTGCTTTATTCCTTGTTGCCGTCGTGGTCCTTTTGGGCGCGGAGGCACAATCTATTCATAAATCCGATAAGGAAGCTATCCTTAAGCAAACCAAGGCCCTGCTGGCGCAGCATTACCATTTCAAGGACAAGGTTAAGCCGGTGTCGGAGTTCCTGGACCGGCAGTGGAGAGAAGGGCGTTATGACAGCTTTACCCGCGTCAGCACGTTTACGGAAGTCGTATCGAGAGACCTTAAGGGTGTCGCCAATGACCAGCACCTGAACTTCTTTTATACGCCCGCCCACCTGGCGAAGGCTTCGGCCCAAGGGCCAAATATGCCGTGGGGCCTGCTGGAGCCGAAGTTCCTGAACAATGGCCTTACAGGCTTGCAGGTACTGCCCGGCGATGTGGGCTATATGCGCCTGCAGGCCTTTGGTGCCATCGAAGACCTGCTGCCGGCAGCCTTTACCTTTTTAGGCAATACCGGGGCGTTGATCATCGACCTGCGGGGCAACGGCGGTGGCATGCCCTCCAACTTCGTGAGCTCCTACCTCTTGCCGGAAGATTCCATTCACCTGGTGACCATCTACTGGAACGACCGCACCGACAAGTTTTATACCCAGCGCACGCTGAAGGGACCGCGCTACCTGGATAAGCCCGTATACCTGCTCACCGACAAGGGCACGTTCTCCTCGGCCGAGGAGTTTGCCTATGACCTGCAGCAGTTGAAGCGCGTCACCATTGTGGGCGAAGCCACCGGGGGCGGTGCCAACCCGGGCGGAACCATGCCGGTGTACACCTTTAAGGACAGCTCGCGGCTGGACCTGTACGTGTCGCTGGCGCACGTGGAGCACGCCATCAGCAAGGGCAACTGGGAAGGCGTGGGCGTGCAGCCCGACGTGGCGGTGAAGAGCGAAGACGCGCTGCAGAAGGCACACGCGTTGGCGCTGGACTACCTGGCGGGAAAGGAGAAGGATCCACTGATACAGGCGCAGTACAGGGAGATAAAGAAAAAGGTGGAATAATGAGTGGTGAGTGGTGTGTGATGAGTGGTGGGAAACTCGCCAGCAAAAGGAACTAGCCTCTTACTGTTGTCGGAGTGCCGGTGGTCCGTAAGGCCTCTTACCTTGTCATCCCGACCGCAGGGAGGGATCTGATTGGCTGTGTTGTAACGCTTTCTGGATAGATAAGGGCACTTGCATTTTTCTCTATACTGCGGTAATTTAATAGCATGTTCATCCGCAGCCGCTGCTATTACGTCTACATCCTTACTAATCAGCAAAGGACCGTATTGTACACCGGGGTGACAAATGACCTGGAGCAGCGGATCCTTCAGCACTACCGCGGCCGCGGGCATAGTGATTCCTTTACGGGTAAGTACCATGCTTACTATTTGCTTTACTACGAGCCGCACCAATACATCAACGATGCCATTGCCCGTGAAAAAGAAATTAAAAACTGGAGAAGGGAAAAGAAGATGAAGTTGATAAATGAATTCAATCCAGGGCTAGAGTTCCTGAATGAAAATGTCTTTGGCTGCTGGCCTCCGAAAGAACAGCCGAGCCGCTTTTAATGCTATAATCAGATCCCTCCCTTCGGTCGGGATGACAAGGACACAAACAATACAGGCCGCAGCAGGCCTATAACGGAGGCTGTGCGTATGGCATAGGGCCCGCACAGGTTGTAATTCCCCTTTTTACGACTTTAATCCTGTCCAAACTTAACAATTGTCAACCTTTCCCTTCCCTTGCCTGTCTTAACTTGCAGCCTTAAAATCACGAGCTATGGCGTATCGTTCGCTGGAAGAGTGTTTGGTGGACCTGGAAAGACACGGCCACCTGGTGCGGATCAAAGAGGAAGTGGACCCCCACCTGGAGATGGCGGCGATCCACCTGCGTATGTACGCAGCGGAAGGACCGGCCCTGCTGTTTGAGAATGTGAAGGGCTCCCGCTTTCGGGCGGCGTCCAATATCTTCGGGACCCTCGACCGCAGCAAGTTCATCTTCCGCGATACGCTCGATGCCGTGAAACGCCTTATCGAGCACAAGAGCGATCCCATTAAAGCCATCAAGAGCCCGGTAAAGAACTTTTCCCTGGGGGTGGCGGCCCTGAAGGCCCTGCCGCTGAAGAACCCGTCGGAAAAGCCCGTGATGCACCAGCAGCTGCGCATCTCGGACCTCCCCCTTATTCACCACTGGCCCAAGGACGGCGGTGCCTTTGTGACCCTGCCGCAGGTATACACCGAGGACATCGATAAGCCAGGCATCATGAAGGCCAACCTGGGGATGTACCGCATCCAGCTCACAGGCAACGACTACGAGACGGATAAAGAGATCGGGCTGCACTACCAGCTCCACCGCGGTATCGGGGTGCACCAGACCAAGGCCAACCGGCGCGGCCTGCCGCTGAAGGTGAGCTGCTTTGTGGGCGGACCGCCCTCGCACACCCTGTCGGCGGTGATGCCCCTGCCCGAAGGCATCAGCGAGCTGACCTTTGCCGGCCTGCTGGGCGGGCGCCGCTTCCGCTATACCTACGCCGACGGCTTCTGCCTCAGCACCGATGCCGACTTCGTGATCACCGGGGAGGTGTACCCCGGCGAGGTAAAGCCGGAAGGACCCTTTGGCGACCACCTGGGCTACTACAGCCTTACGCACCCCTTCCCGCTGATGCGGGTGCACAAAGTGTGGGCACGGCAAAATGCCATCTGGCCCTTTACGGTGGTGGGGCGCCCGCCGCAGGAGGATACGAGCTTTGGTGCCCTGATCCACGAGATCACGGGCGATGCGCTGAAGGACGAGATCCCGGGGCTCAAAGACGTGAACGCCGTGGATGCCGCCGGGGTGCACCCCCTGTTGCTGGCCGTGGGCTCGGAGCGCTATACGCCCTATGCGCCCACCAAGCAACCCGCCGAGCTGCTCACCATTGCCAACCACGTGCTGGGTACCGGCCAGTTGAGCCTTGCCAAGTTCCTGTTCATTACCGCCGACGACAAGGGCCTCGTATCGGCCCACCACATCGAGCCGTTCTTCCGCTACCTGCTCGAGCGCATCCACCTGGACCGCGACGTGCACTTCTACACCCATACCACCATCGATACGCTCGACTATTCGGGTACGGGCCTGAACAGCGGCAGCAAGGTAGTGTTTGCCGCCTATGGCGATCCCGTGCGCGAGCTGGCAACCGAAGTGCCGCCAGCCCTGAAAGACCTCCAGGGTTTTGTCAATCCTCAACTATGCATCCCTGGGATAGTGACCCTTCAGGGTAACAAGTTTGAATCCTACGAGCAGCTGAAGGGTGAGCTGGAATCACTGGACGCCCAGCTGAGGGATAAGCTGGAGGGCCTGCAGTCGACGCCCATCATCGTGCTCTGCGACGATGCTTCGTTCGTGGGCGAGACGCTGAACAACTTCCTGTGGGTGGCGTTTACGCGCTGCAACCCTTCGCACGATATCCACGGGGTGGCCTCCTTCGTGGAGCACAAGCACTGGGGCTGCCGGGGCCCATTGGTGATCGATGCCCGCGTGAAGCCGCACCACGCCCCGCCGCTGGTGAAGGATCCGGCCGTGGAGAAGCGGGTGGACCGCTTGTTTGAGAAGGGGGGAAGCTTGCACGGGGTGATAAAGTAAGAGCTTTGCAACCCAAGCGTCCACAGGTATATGTAACCGAACTTTAGGCCTCTTGCTGTCAGGATGCTGGCACGCTGTAAACCCTCTCACCTTGTCATCCCGACCGGAGGGAGGGATCTGTGGTGTCATTTGGGGAATGCGGCAGCAAAGGGCAAGGGCTTACAATTAAAACTTCAAGGATGCATTTCCCCCTGCAAGGTCATAACTTGACAGCAATGAGCATAGATCTTTCCAGGATGACAAGGGTAGAGCACTATAGGTCTGCAGCATTCTAATGGCTGTGAGCACAGATGTTTCCTGCGTCGGCTTGACAAGGAGCGTAAATAACAGCCTTACTGCTTTAAGTCCAGAACCGCCTTTACATAAAACTGCAACTGCCGGGTTTTGGTGGTGTACACATCGCCCAAAGGGTGCTCGTGCACTTCGCCGGTGGCTATGTGCTCGAATTTTACGAGGTAGGGTTCGGCCGTGGGCGTCGTCGGATCGCTGCTTTTGCGCATGCGCAGGTAGTTGGACTCGCCCCCGGTGATGTAATTCACGCCGATATCTATGCGGGAGACGGAGCTCTTGGGCGCTACCTGTATTTTAACGCCTCCTGAAGCTATGGCCACGGCGGTTATGTCACGCAGCATATTTTTCCGGTCTACAGGACGGCAGCCGTCCTGGTCATGGGCGTCGTAGAGGTTCAAGACCGTACGGTGCTTCTGGTAGCCGCCTTTTACCGCCAGGTAGGGACTCAGCTTCTTTTCCCGCAGGGGTGCCCATCCTATGCCGGGGGTAAAGAGGGTAACCATGCTGGTGTAGTCCCCCTCCTGGTGGGTCATATGGCCATTGGGGCCCGGCAGTTCCTGCTCCATTTCCTTGTAGTCGTACAGGCTGCCGGAAAGATCCGCAAGGGCGTAGAAAAGCGACTTGCCCAGGAAGTGCTCATAACCGAGGCTGATGCCGTACGCATTTTTGAACTTGCCTTTTTGTTCTTTTAGCGCGGTGTGCATATCGACACCCAAGTTGAGGTTTTGTGCGCTGGTGCCCATAGCAAGGCACCCGCAGAGGAGGAGTAGAAATAATCGCATAACAGTGTTGAATTAAAGTGATAAAATAACAGTTCAGGGAAGCGGATAGACGTCTTGCATAATAGGAGTAGCGAAAGGAGCAGGAGTGCTGCTTCTTATAAAGTTAATTTTTTCTTAGCAGTCAGCCCACTGCCCAAAAAAAGGGAAAGCAACCGCCTTTTGGGACCTGGGTTGCTTTCCTGGAAGCTATGCGGAGAACTGATAGGAGGGAGAATAGAAAGGAAGCGCCGTGATCTATGGTGACCAATAAGGACAAGATTTGCTTAGATTTTTTTGAAACGTTCCAACTCATAGATCTCGCCATCCAATACCCTTACGCGGATTAACTCCTGGTGGTTCTGTAACAAGGCTACCCATGCTTTGATATGGCGTATGGTTACTTCCTGGGTGGAAGTGATCTCGTAGCCTGGGTAGTCATATCGTATCAGCTCCTTTTCATAGGAGGGCAGGTGTTTTTCTGTGCCGTACAGTACGGTATGCATTATACGGCCTCCTTTGGTAAAGGACACCACGGCTTGTTGGTCGCCCGTTTCAAACTCGGCGAAGGTGGTGTTGCCGCTGGTTACCCAAAACGCATTCTGGGCCTCTTTGAACGACTGCTCAAAAGAGCGGAGCACCTTTGCGCTGACCCCGACAGCCGAGACAGCGGCTTTCTCTTTGGCCGTTATGCTGAGAGGTGGTGCTGTCATACTGGTGACCGCATTGTCCGGCATAAGAGCAGCCAGTACTGCCTGCTTGGCGGGCTGGGCAAGTGCAGGGCTGATCATCAGCACGGCCAGAAGACTGATCCAAAGCCGTAAAGTGGTTAGCTTTTTCATGGCTGTAATTTTTTAGGTTGATTAATATGATTTTGTAGGCCAGAGTAATTGGGGAAGAACAGTGATGGCGGGCAGGTAGCCGTTTTACCGGGCAGCTGCATTACTGTGCATAGATATCCCGGGCCATTGCATAACAGCGTTTACGACTCAGGATTTTAATGGCAGTTAGTTCTTAACCAGGCGACCGCTCAGCGCGTTTTTGCCGTTGCACAGCCGGTAGAAATAGACGCCTTTGGGCAATGCAGCGTCATTAAAGGAAACTGTATAGACTTGTCCGCCCCTGATTTCGCGATCCAGGATGGACCGCACTCTTTTCCCATCCACGGTATACAGGTCAATAATAGTTCTTCCATCAGCCGGGGCTGTAAATGAAATCGAAGTTTGTTGGGTGAATGGATTGGGGAAGGCCCTGATGCCGGAAGGCAGCTCCGCTTCGGTTGCTGTGACCGGCTGCTGCACGGTTCCCGGCTTGCGGATATTGCCGGCGCCATCGAGTTTCGCCACCCATATATCGAAGGTGGTGCCGTTGCGGGGCTTGTGGTAGCCGGTCACATCGCCATCGGCAGAACTGGTGCTCACCGTAAAGAAGTAGCCGCCATCGCTGGTCTGTATCTTCTGGTGGGGGATGATCGCCGTGTACAGGGTGCGCCCGGCATGCAGGATGCCATTGCCGGCGAGGTGCCAGTCGTCCTTGCTGCCGCCATAGGCGCGGATCCATTCGGGGGTGCCGTCGCTTTTTACTTTCAGCACCCAGGTGTCGGTGCCGCCGTGATAGCCGGTGAACTCTTTAGACGTCGTAGGTCCTACGGCCACATAACCACCGTCTTTGGTTTGCTGCAGTAAATAGATCTCCTCGGAGCCAGAGCCGCCATACTCTTTGAGCCAGCTGACTGTTCCCGTGCTGGTCAGCTTACCGAGTACTACGCCGCCTTGGGTCTGCGGGTCGTTGTCGGCGCCTGTTCCCCCAACAATATAGCCTCCATCCGCCGTTTGCTCAACGGCAAAGAACATAGCCCCGCCAGGTGCTGTCAGCAGGGTTTGCCAGGACAGCCCGCCGCCGGCGTCCAGCTTGGCCACCCACATGTCGCGTGCATTGGGCACGCCCGTTATGGTGCCGTTCCCCGAGTCGGTATCGGTACCAACAATGTAGCCGCCATCCCTTGTGATACGCAGCGACACCAGGTTTTCCAGTCCGGAGCCGCCGAGGGTTTTTTGCCACTCCAGGTCGCCGTTACTCCTGAGCTTTACGATCCACAGGTCGACCGAGCCGTAAAAGGTGGTGATGTCGCCGCCTTTGCCCGTGATGCGCGCCGCCAGGATAAAGCCGCCGTCGGCGGTGGGCAGCAGCTGGTGCAGGTCATCGTTGGAAGGGCTGCCGTAGGTTTTTTTCCAGACTACGCCGCCCAGGGAGGTCAGGCGTACCACCCACAGGTCGGTGCC
>DASWYM010000489.1:0-6840 GCA_036404975.1 Chitinophagaceae bacterium | reverse complement strand
CTTCTTTACCTCCCGGAGCAGTCGGTAGTTCTTTTCGCCCACCATCTGGCGGATGAACTCGCCGCGCAGGCGCCCGTCGCCGTGTTCGCCGCTGAGCGAGCCGTTGTACTTTTTCACCAGCACGGCGATCTCTTCGGCAATGGTGCGGAACAGGGCGTTGCCTTCTTCGGTCTTCAGGTTGAGGATAGGCCGCAGGTGGAGCTCGCCCGAGCCGGCATGGGCATAGTGCACCGAGTAAAGGCCGTACTTGTCCAGGATGGTATTGAACTCCCTGATGTAGGCCGGCAGGTCGTTCACGTCTACGGCTGTATCCTCGATCACCGGCACGGCCTTCTCATCGCCGGGCAGGTTGCCCAGCAGGCCCAGTCCTGCTTTGCGCAGGGTCCATACCTTCTTGGCTTCGCTGCCGAAGACCAGGGGGAAATGGTAGCCCAGGCCAGCGGCCTTCATGTCGGCTTCCACCTGCCGGGCCACGTCCAGGATCTCCTCGCGCGTCGCGCGGCAAAACTCCACCACCAGGATGGCTCCAGGGTCGCCCTTGATGAAAAAGCGGTTCTTGCGTTGCTCAATGTTGTCCTTCGTGCATTCCAGAATGTAGTGGTCGATGAGCTCGCTGGCCGAGGGGGCGTATTTGAGGGCGATAAGGTTAGCGTGCAGCGACTCTTCAATGCTGTGAAAGTGCACGCACAGCAGGCCCAGCTCTGGTGGCGGCAGGGGTACTACGTTCAGCCTGATTTCCGTAAGAAAGGCCAGCGTGCCCTCCGAGCCGGCCAGGAGGGTACAGAAGTTAAAGGGCTCGCCACCGGCCGTGAAGGGGGCCGTCTCCAGCAGCAGGTCGACGGCATAACCGGTGTTACGACGCTCGATGCTTTTCCTGGGAAACTCTTTGCGGATCTCCACCTGGTGGTCGTAATTGCTCAGCAGGCTGCGCACGGTGCGGTAGATATGGGCTTCCAGGGTCTCACCTTCGCATTTGGCGTGAAAGTCGTCGATGGAGAGGGCGCTAAACACGGCTTCCGAGCCGTCGCTCAGCAGGGCCTTCACTTCCAGCAGGTGCTCGCGGGTGCTGCGGTAGACCACCGAGTTGGAGCCGCAGGAGTTGTTGCCCACCATACCGCCGATCATGGCACGGTTGGCCGTTGAGGTCTCGGGTCCGAAGAAAAGCCCGTGGGGGCGGAGAAACATATTCAGCTCGTCGCGGATCACGCCCGGTTCCACCCGTACCCATCCTTCTTCGGTGTTGAGCTCCAGGATGCGGGTAAAATGCTTCGACACGTCGACCACGATGCCGGCGCCCACCACCTGGCCGGCCAGCGAAGTGCCAGCCGTACGCGGGATCAGTGATGTGCCCTCGCGGCGGGCAAAAAGAATAAGCTTGCGGAGGTCCTCCACGCTGCGCGGGAAGGCTACGGCCAACGGCAGCTCGCGGTAGGCGGAGGCGTCCGTGGCATAGAGGGTACGCATAGTGGTGCTCCAAAAAAGGTCTCCGTCTAATTGCTCGTTCAGTTGCTGCAGCTTTTCATTCATGGGCTTGTGCTTGGAAGGTGTCAAATTTAAGGATTCCCCCAGGACCTCTTTGCTGCTTTAACGGCTCACCATTGGCTCACTTTCCATTGCTTTTGGGAGGGCTCTAAAAAAAGAATCCGCTGTAGAAACAGCGGACGTTAACGATTGCTTGCTATATGAAAAAGTTTATGGTCTTTGTTGGGGAACAACCCTTTTCCGGATATGTTCTACACAAAAATAACCAGCAGACCAGCGGGTAGCCAATCAACATGGAAGCGAAATTACCATACCTAATCGAGGTAAAATTTCTGAAATATGCCATGGGTAAGGGTTTGGGACCGCTGTTGCTCCAATGGCTAACGGAAATCCGGGCCTCTTAGTGCCGTGCTTTGACGGCCGGAGGGCTTGGCCCAACGGTATTGCCCTGCTGAATATGTTACCCGCCAGGGCGCTTTACCCGGCCGTATGGCGGAGGATCGCAAACCTCAGCAGGACACCAAAGAAGGCTATAACGTAAGGAGGATGGCTACCGGAGGAACACCTTGCTGTTGAGTTTGCCGGCAAGGGGCCAGCCATAAGCAGCACACAATGGCCTGTAGATTGCTTTATCGAATACCCGGCTCTTTCTACCGACCTGGAGCTTAAAGCTTGCAGCTTGTAGCTTTTTTTATGTCAGTAGTCCCGACAGGTCCATTTCTTCCAGGTAGCGCTGCAGCCCGTCGGGGTTGGTAAAGGTGCGCAACGACAGGTATTCTTCGCCCCGTGGCTCCTTACGGCACTCGACGTAGAAGTAATCTACCTGGCGGCATTCGTAGTCCCAGCCATTGCGTGACAGGCGGCCCACCAGTACGCCTCTTTCGAAGATCTTCTGTTGCTGCCTCTCGTCCAGCAGCGTAAACTGGTAAAGATCCATAAGCAAACATTTGAATCTCAATTTAAGTCATTGGTGCCGGTTCTGCAACCTTTTGCTGCCGGTTACCGGTACTTCAACGGCTAAACATCTCAACCCTTACCCCGCTTCATCGTCTCCACACAGCTGGTAGTCCTCTTTTTTCCGCCCTTGGGCTAAAGTCATGAGCTGGGCCTGGAAAGCTTCGTACTTTCCTCCATTTTCCAGGTTAACTATGAATCCTCCAGGCTTTTCTCCGGCTGCTGAGCGACAACCACTTTCGGGGCATGCAGACACCTTATTCCGCCTGCTGATGCAGGCACCTGTTGCCATCACCGTCGTCTATGCGCGCGATCTCACCATCGAGCTGGCCAATGCCTGCCAGTTGCGGCTGTGGGGTCGTGACGAGGAAGAGGTGATGGGTAAACCCCTGCACATTGCTTACCCCGGGACCCAGCCATGGCAGACCATTTTGCAGGAGGTGATGCAAAGTGGCGAAAAAGCCACTCTACCCGAATGGCCCCATACCCACCTCATCAATGGCCTGGTGGAAACCTTCCTGTTCGACCTGTCGTTTGAGCCGCTCGCCAATGAAAGGGGCGAACTGGAGCGCATTATGATCGTGTCGACCGACGTGACGCGTTCGGTGGTGGAGCGGCGGAAGGCGGAAGCAGGCGCCGGTGCCCTGCACAGCCTGGCCAATGCCCTGCCCCAACTGGTATGGATCGCTACCCCCGACGGCACCGTGACGTACTACAACGACCAGGTGGCGCAGTTTACCGGTGCCGAGCAGCAGGCTGATGGCTCCTGGCGCTGGGAGGGCCTGTTGCACCCGGAAGACATCCGGCCCACTGCCGATGCCTGGCAGGACGCCGTGGCCACCGGGAAGGTGTACGAAAAGGAACACCGGGTGTGTATGAAGGATGGCTCCTGGCGCTGGTACCTGAGTCGAGGTTTCCCGCACCGCAACGTTAAAGGAGAGGTGATCCAGTGGTACGGCACCGCTACCGACATCCATGGAGTGAAGCAGGCCGAAGAGGACCTGGCCTACCAGAAAGGCCTGCTTGAAACAGTGACCCGCAATACCACCGGAGCCCTGTTCATGCTCGACAGTGCCTGCTGCCTGGTGTACCAGAACGATGCCGCCAGGCGCATGACCGGCTACAGCTTCGCGGAGTTGGAAGGAAAGAATTTGCACGCCCATATTCATCATACACGTCCCGACGGCAGTTACTATCCGCAGGAGGAATGCCCCCTGGCGGCGGCCCTGCAGGCAGGTCGGCAGGCGAGGGGTGAAGAGGTGTTTAGCCGCAAGGACGGCACCCTGTTCCCGGTATATTACGCGGTGAGCCCCATCGTGGTGGAGGGAGCGACCGTAGGTATGGTGATGGAGGTAAGGGACGCCACCGGCGAAAAGAAAGCGCAGCAGGACCTGCAGGAAAGCGAGGAGCGCCTGCGGGTGGCCACCACGGCCGCCGGCATCGGTACGTGGAGCTACGACCTCGTTCACGACGTGGTCCATGCTTCCGACCAGTACAAGCGGCTCTTTGGCCTGTCGCCCCACCGCGAGATGACCTACGAGCTCTTCCTGAGCGCGGTAGTAGAAGAAGACCGCGAACGCACCGATGCGATGAACCGCGCTGCCATTGAAATGCAGGCCGGGCAAACCGACTACGAGTGGGAATACCGCATACGCGGCATCGAAGACGGGGAGCTGCGCTGGCTGCGGGCCCGCGGTAAAGTATATGCCGGTGCCGATGGCCGTCCCCTGCGTTTTGCCGGGGCTGTTATGGACATCACCGATGAGAAGCGTTTTACCGAGCGGCTGGAAGCGCTCGTGCGCCAGCGTACCGCCGAGCTGCAAAACTCTAACCATGACCTGCAGCAGTTTGCCCACGTGGCTTCGCACGATCTCAAGGAGCCCCTGCGCAAGATCCGCACCTTTGCCAGTCGCCTCGCCGAGGATAAGGAAAGCCGCCTGTCGGAAAGGGGGAGGGTCTACCTCGAAAAGGTGGAAAGCGCTGCCGGGCGCATGTCGAACATGATCGAAGGGGTACTGGCCTACTCCACCATCACGGCCTCCCCGGAAGCGCCGCAGCCCGTTGACCTGGCGGCCGTGGTGCAGGACATCAGCAGCGACCTGGAGGTGCTCATCCAGCAGAAGGATGCAAAGCTGGCGGTGGACGACCTGCCGGTAGTAGTGGGCGCTCCCGTGCTCATTCACCAGCTGTTCTATAACCTGCTCAACAACTCGCTGAAGTTTGCCCGCCCCGGCGTGCCGCCGCGCATTGCAATTAGTGCCGGCACCGTGCACCAGGGCGGCAGCGCTTTTGCCCAGGTGGTGGTGCGCGACAATGGGATCGGCTTTGGACCCGAGCATGCCGAAGCGATCTTCGGCACCTTCACGCGGCTGAATCCCAAGGACCAGTTCGAAGGCACGGGGCTGGGTCTGTCTCTTTGCAAAAAGATTGTGGAGCGCCACGGCGGCACCATCACCGCCGGGAGCAAAGAAGGCGAAGGCGCCACCTTTACGGTAACCCTTCCGCTGTACGGCGGGAACTTATAGAGAAGACGTGAGACGTGGGAGTGGAACGTAAAAGTTTAGACGGAGTCCATGGTCTATAGTCGTGAGCTAAACCCCAAAGCCGCTTTCCGGAACCGCACAGGGGCTTTCCATTCTCCTAATATTGCCTAAAAAGGTGAATCAGGTAAACACGGACCTGGTGAGGAGTAGTGAGTGGTGAATGGTGAGTAGGGTTGCCTGCAATAGGTCATCCACCGGGTAATTACCGGCAGGTCCTCATCACTCATTACTCATTACGCATCATACACCTCTTCTTCATTCCTTCGCCAGCATTTCTCTCAATTCCTCCAGGTCCTGGCGCAGCACTGCGGCATCATCCCTGCGCTGCAACCAGCTGAATATGTCCTTGCCTGTTTTGCCGTCGTAGACAAAGGAGCGCCCCTCGCTAAAGCGGTTCCGCGGAGCAGCCTGTTGCACGTCGTAGTAAACAATCTCCTTGCGGTCGCGGATCCGGTAAACGATCTGGAGCTTGCGGTGTTGGTAGCGCACGGCCAGCACTTCCTGCCAGCGGACGCCCCTGGCAGGGCGATAGGCGGCTTTGTACAGGGCTTCGATGTCGTTGACCAGCCGGCTTACCCGGCGCGCTGCTGTGGGGGCTGTATTGGGCGAAGGAATGGTGGACGGAGGGGCTGTGAAGGCCATACCGGCCGCCACCAGGACAAAGGCTAGGAGGTTCATGTGCAGGAAGGGTGTTGGTTAAAATAGTAAGCACAGCAATTCCTGTGCCCCGGGAAAAAGATAACCAGGGATATGGAACCGGGTTTTTGGGAGGGTGTTCTGGCCTGGAAGATAGGAAGCCCCTGTTCCTTTGTCTTCACCTCCCTTGCGTAAAGCGTACAGCGTGCAACCGCGGCCGCTACCTCCTGCCGCTTTTCTCTGGCACAACTTTTATACTCTTAGGCAGTTTCAGGGATCAAAGATTCAGGACTCAAAATCAAACAATATGAAAAAGAATGCCCAGCTATTGCGTTCAGCCCTCCTGGCAATCGGCTTTTCGGCCACGGTCGCTGCCTGTTCGAACAATGCGGAGGAAAGCGGTACAACCGCCGACACCGCTGGTACAGCTACAGCCGACACGGCCGGCACCACGGCCACCAGCACTGCGGCAGGACCCGCAGCAGAAGCTACCCTGAGCGGTGTATACTCCGACACGGCGGTTAGCGGTACGGCGCGGTTCACCCAGGGGGCAAGCGGGCAGGTAAAGCTGAACCTGGAAGTGACGGTGCCGGCGAAGGCCAACGGGACCGTGGCCGTGCATCTCCACGAGATGGGCAGTTGTGCCGACAACGGCAAGGCGGCCGGCCCCCACTGGAATCCTACCGGGGAAGCCCACGGCAAGTGGGGCGAGGGGGCTTACCATTCGGGTGACCTCGGCAACGTTACACTCGATGGTTCGGGGCGGGGTACCCTGGAATTGGAATCCGACCGCTGGTCTATTGGCGGTGATGCCCAAAAGGACATCCTGAATAAGGCCGTTATCGTCCACAGCGGCGTAGACGATTATAAATCCCAGCCAGCAGGCAATGCCGGCAACCGCATCGGCTGCGGGGTCATCGCCGCACGCAACAATCCTTAGTCGTGAATGGTGAGTGGTGAAAAGTCATAATCCCCGACCGGGTGTGTGCACCCCTTGACGATTCACCATTCACCATTCACGTTTCACCATTCCCACTCTGCTCCCAGCTAAAGCCTGCAACTGGTAGCTTCTTTCGCTAAATTCCTTAGTTTTGCCCAAACACCAATCCCCTGTCTACGCTTACCCAAACAGAAGCCCTGCCCCTCTCGCAGCTCACCGACCGTATCGGGAGGGTCATCGCCGACTCCTTGTCGTACCACGCCTGGTGGGTGATCGCCGATGTGT
>DASWYM010000488.1:0-3872 GCA_036404975.1 Chitinophagaceae bacterium | reverse complement strand
AGGGTAAACCGGAGGCAGTTCCTCACCTGCCGGTCGTTGATGGCCAGGCGGGTGCGCCCGAAGCTGTGGAGCACCATGGTTTTCTTTCCGTTCTCCACGATCACGGTATCCTTCTTCCGTACCCGACCGGGAATAAAGGTCCAGAGGTCGGCGGAGACAAAGTCCCGCAGGTCATTCTGCCGGTGCATGGGCACCACCCACAGCGAGTCGTTGCGTAATATGGTGGTGGCGAAAAGAAAGTGGAAGTTGTTAATGGTGGCATCCACCCGGGCCGTGTCTTCGGTGTTGATGGTGTAGTAGGCTTTGGCGCCTTTATGCCGGATGCTTTGGAAGACGATCTCCGTAGTATCGTGAACGGTATCGAGCGGGCTGACGACCCCAAAGGCTCTTTCTATTTGTTGGTAGATGCTGTCGGAAGGGTTCTTTATATAGTACCCATCGTACACCAGCGGCCCGGAAGCAGAGGGCCTGAAATAGGAGGCCAGGCGGTAGGAGCACGAGGTGAGTGCAATCACCATAAAGCCTAACAGGATCCGGGGTAGGGTTGTCATCAGATAGATTCGCTGCCCAATATAAAACCCTTTCCATTAGATTCAAATAGGGTATGAGAACCAGGCACCCTCCAGCTGCAGAGTGCCTCAACTTTGCATACGGGAAATCTTTCTACCGTCCGTGCCATCCCTGATAAAGGAAAGCCCCACCACTGGAAAGAGGAAGGGCCGTCGTGGGCCAGAGTAGTACAGTCTCTTCTAGTCTTTTGTATCGTGTCTCCTTAGTCGCAGTTGCCGGCCAGGTCGCAGGAGGGACCGTCGCCTTCAAGGACCGATACGGGCGGGTTGGCCTTTTCCCATTCGGCACGGGCCGTTTGCAGGGCCTGCAGGAACAGCTCTACGGGCTGTGCACCCGACACGGCATACTTGCCGTCGATGACAAAGAAGGGAACGCCCCTCACCCCGATCTGCTGCGCTTTGGCTATATCCTCACGTACCTCGTAAGTAAAGGCTCCGCCTGCGAGCAGGTCGCGTACGGCTTCTTCCTGAAGGCCGATGTCGATACCCAGCCTCACCAGGGTTTCTGTGTCCTGTATGTCCATGCCCTCCATAAAGTAAGCCTGGAAGAGTCGCTCTTCGGCAGCATCCTGCAGGCCGTGTTGGGCGGCCAGGTGGGTGAGGCGGTGGGCGTTCAGGGTGTTGGCGGGAACGGTAGCGTCCATATTATAGTCCAGTCCCTCGGCGGCCGCCATCGACACTACCTGCGCGAATAGGCCCTTTGCCTGCTCGGGAGTCCAGCCTTTCTTTCCGGCCAGCGACTCGTATATGTTCTGCCCGGGCACCTGCTTCATCTCGGGGTCCAGCTGGAACGACTTCCATTCCACCTGCACGGTATCCTTATGCGCGAACTGCTCCAGCGCGTTCTCAAACCGGCGCTTGCCGATATAGCAAAACGGGCAAGCGATGTCTGACCATATTTCTACTTTCATAGTATAAGGTTTATAGTCAATGGTCCATGGTCCATAGCAATGCACTACGACACCAGGCCATCAATAATCAATAGTGAATAATCCTCCCTACGTACAGCGTGCAGCGTAAATCGTGTAACGTACAGTTCCTTACGCCCTCTTCTTCTTCGGCACTGCTGCGAACCGTTCCTCTTCGGCCAGGGCCATATCGATGACAGCACTAAGCGCCTTCACCGTCGCCGGGCCTTCAAACAGTACGTCGTTGACAAAGAAAGTGGGGATGTTGCGTACCCCGCGCTCTAGGCCTTCGCGCAGGTCGTCCTGCACATGCACACCCCAGGTGCTGTTGATCAGCTCGTCGAGGTAGCGCTTGTTGGTGACGCCGGACTCGCGGGCATAGCTCTTTAGAGAGATGGTGCCCAGGTTGCGGCGGTTGTCGAACAGGGTGTGGTGCATCTCCCAGAACCTGCCTTCCTGCGCGGCGCCAATAGCGGCTTCCGCGGCTTTGTGGGCCTTCTGGTGCACCGACGTAAGCGGGAAGTGGCGAAAGATGAACTTTACCCTCCCGTCGTACTTTTCCAGGATCTCCTTTACCACCTCGGCTGCCTGTGCACATTCCACGCTTTCGTAATCGCCAAACTCTTCCAGCGTGACCGGGGCCGCGGGATCACCAATAACGATGTCCTTCTGCGGTATCACCGGTGCAATGTCTTTTCCGTATCGCATAATAACTCTCCTTTGTTTTTAATGGTGCTCTTCACAGGTGGCTTCGGCGGGTAGCATAATTAAAAGGTACAGTGTTGTCATCAGGTCAAGCCGCACAAGCCGGGGTCATAGCACCCCTCCTTTATTCTTCGTTCAACCGGTCGTGTCCTATTCCAGACCCGGCTTGTAGCTTGCAGCTTGAGGCTTGTAGCTTCCTTACGCCACCTTCAGGATCAGTTCGTCTTTCGCTCTTCTGACTTTCTTTTGGTTCACCATAAAATCCTTCTCGGCATCACGGTAGCCCAGGGCCAGTATAGTGACGCTGCGCAGGCCTTTCTCCTTCAGACCCAGTATCTCGTCTACGGCAGCGGGATTAAAGCCCTCCATCGGAGTGGCATCTATTTGTTCTACGGCAGCAGCAGCTATGGCGGTTCCAAAGGCGATATACGCCTGCCGGGCTGCCCATTCGTACTTCTGCTCGGGGGTGCGGCCGTTTATAATGCCCATCAGCGAGCCTTTAAAGGCGTCCAGCGTCTCCGGCGCCACCCCACGGGTGTTAATAATGTCGTTGATATAATGGTCTACATGCTCGGCGGTCACGTTCTCCCAGGCGGCAAATACCAGCAGGTGCGAAGCCTCGGTGATCTGCGGCTGGTTGTAGGCGGCCGGCTGCAGCTGCTTCTTCACCTCCTCGTTCTCCACCACGAGGATGGTGTAGGGCTGCAGGCCCATGGAAGAGGCCGACAGGCGGGTAGCGTCCAGCACCGCGTCCAGCTTCTCTACCGGTATTTTCTCTCCGTTCATTCGCTTGGTGGCATAGCGCCAGTTCAGTGCATCTATCAATTTCATGTTGGTTCTCCAGTTTATCGTTATTATATTTCCTAACAGTGTTAATTCGTCGTTCAAAAAAAGGGGTTACCCCTTGATACCCGAGATAAAGCCATTGATGAAGTCCTTCAGCACCATGGCATTCAGCTCCTCACGGCTGCTTTCCTTACCCATCATATTAATGGAAATCAGCCCGTGCAGTGTTGACCACAGGGTATGGAGCTTCAGCCAGGGATCGGCATCAGGGTTGCGGCTGTGGGCGATAAGGGCCCGCAGCGGCTCCAGCAGGGTTTCCGTAAAGGCAGCCAGCTCGGGGATCTGCTTGACCGTCTCGCAACCCGGCATGCCCAGGCCGTACATCAGCTGGTAATACTCCTTGTTGTGGAAGGCAAAGTGCCAGTAGGCATAGGCCATAGCCTCCACCTGCTGCTTGGGTGCCGCAAACCCGGCCTTAGCCTTCAGCAGCTCTTCGTTCAGTGCCTGGAACCCCCGTTTGGTAAACTCCAGCAGGATGGCTTCCTTATTGGCAAAGTGGTCGTAGATCACAGGGGCGCTGTACTCGATGGCCTCGGCGATCTTGCGGATCGAGAGGGCCTGCCAGCCTTCCTTCTCCACCAGCTCCCAGGCGGCACGGAGAATGGAAGCCCTCACTTCCTCTTTCTGCCTTAGTTTACGTTCAGCGATTCCCATATTTACTACTGTATTATTTCCTAACGGTGTTAGCAAAGATAAGAAAGATTCTTATTATACACCAAATTTGCTTCTGTCTTTAACAGTTCTTAAAGCGCATTAAGCCCTTCTTTACTGCTGTTTTAACTTTGATTGTACACGCTTTTGTACGTTTATATGTACATTTGTGCACAACAGTAGACTTATGCAG
>DASWYM010000487.1:0-7310 GCA_036404975.1 Chitinophagaceae bacterium | reverse complement strand
AGCCGGCCGGACGCCAGTATATCCTTTACAAACCAGGTTATAAGGCCGATCGTGGCTACCGATGCGATCAGGTAGGACAGGTTAAAGCCGATGTATTCTGAAAAAGACAGCAGCAGGGTGTAGAACAGGACCAACGCCAGCCCGATCAGCCCGTACTGCACCGGATGCACTGATCTTTTGTGGGTGGTCTCGATGAGGAAGAAAGCTGCAAACGTGAGCAGGATGCAGAGGATAGCGTACTTCACCGAGCGCATGGTTTTCTGGTAGCCACTGACAGGCACAAACAGGTCGGCACCAAAGGCGCCGTGGTTGATGTTGTTACCTGCGGCAACTGCATTACGGCCGGGAGCACCTGCAATCATATAGGCGTTATCTTTCCACTGTTGCGGGAAGCTGCGCTTGTGCGAGAGGCTTTTCCAGGTGGCTTTAAAGCCACTGTCCTGAACCCTGGTAGTTTGCGGCAGGATATCACCGGTAAACGAAGGATGGGGCCAGGCAGACTGCAGTTGCACCGTGGTGGATTTGCCCACAGGCGTGAACAACAGTTGCTCGGAGCCATTAAGGTCGATAGCGGAAGAGAAAGAAACATTCTTTAGCTCCTCCAGGCTGCTTACCGGCAAAGGCGCGCTCAGGGCTTCAGGGGCCATAGGATCGTTGGCAGTTTGCGGCGCCAGCGCCAGCGTGGTATCCTTCCAGCGGATCTTTAGCTCCTCGTTCAGCCCCTTGGTATCGGAAAGACTAAGCTTGACGGAAGCTTCGTCCCACAGGATGTTTTCCACCGGGATGTTCAGCCGTTCGGATGCTACTTCACGGAAAGTGCCGGCCATGTGGATGCGGGAGTTGTAGAGCATAACCTTGTAGATGCCGCGGTGCTTTTCCTGCGGCGTTACCGTGGCCCTCACCTGTAGGTCGTCGGGCAGGAAATAGGCATAATGCTTTACCCGCGTAAGCCGGGAAGTGGAGTCGCCTTCGGTTTGCCAATACGGAAGAACGATAAAAGGCCCGGCAACTGTTTGCCGACCTGCCCACTTGCTGCTCACTTCGGCGATGGCTTCTTTCTGCCGGGCCTCCCGCTCTTCGATGAGGTTTTGTACATAAAAAGTGGGGATCAGCAGGAGCAGGACGAGGAAGAATATAATAATTCCCTTTACCAGGATCTTGCTTTTGGACCATACTGTATCGAAGGTTGTTTCCATAAATGATGTTTTAAGCGTTGGGTAGATGGGTTTATGTTTATAAGTGGTCTTGTTTACTTAAGTTTAAAAGTACTTTGTATTACAAAGTGAAAGGGCAAAAAAATATTACTTAATCCCCTTGATCATTTTTTCGAGGGCAGAAATGTGATCGGTAAAAGCCTTCTCTCCCGCCTTGGTTACCGAATAGGTGGTGTTGGTCTTGCGGCCGATAAAGCTCTTATGCACCTTGATAAATCCTTCCCCTTCCAGGGTCACCATATGGCTGGCCAGGTTGCCGTCGGTGACTTCGAGCATTTGCTTGAAGTCGTTGAAGCTGACCTCCTCGTTCACCATGAGGATGCTCATGACCCCCAGGCGGACGCGGTTGTCGAAGATTTTGTTCAGACCGGAAATAGGATTCACCATAACCATTCTTTAAGAGGGTTCGCGCTCGTAGCGGTTCCACATAACGATGCCGTAAATAATGTGCATGACGCCAAAGCCTGCTGCCCAGAAATACAAGCCATAGCCCGGCAGCCACAGGTTGAGCGCACCCAGCAACAGTTGCGAGTAGCCCAGGTAGCGGATCTCGCCGAGGGTAAACTTGCTGGCGTTGATCAGGCCGAGCCCATAGAAGATGAGGCAGGCCGGGGCCACCATCCCATAAAAGCCGTACTCCATCATGCGCCAGATAAACAATCCGCCGATCAGCATGGGAATGGCCACATTGAACACGACCTTGCGGGCCGTAAAGCCCCAGATGGCCACACCGGCTTTGCGGCTCCGCACGTAGGTAAAAAAGAAAGCAAGAGTAAAGGCTACTACGAACGTGGCCAGGGCAATAAACAACAGCGTGTAGCGAAGGCTGGTCCCACCTTCCTGCAGCAACTGGTCGAAGGGACAGTCGCCGCGCCGCCAGCAATCCAGTTGTACCCCGGTGTACGCGGCTGCAATAAGGGCGCAGATGCCGGCTGCCACCCCGCTCCAGCCGCTAAGGCTGATAAAGCGGCTGCTTCGGTGCATCAGCTGCTTTATATCTTCCAGTGCATCTAATTGGTCGTTTTTCTCAACCATAAAAAGTACTTTGTGTTGCAAAGTAAGTACGAATCTTTCACCTGTGCAAGATTTTTTTCCACTTTCTTAAATAGAGGACATAATAATGTGGCAGGCCTTCCGGATTTCTTCTTCAGTGATGGTGAGCGGCGGTGAAATGCGGAGGCAGTTGGCCCCGAAAAGAAACCAGTCGGTGATCACCCCTTTTTCAATACTGCGATCGATGACGGCCTTGCACACTTCGAAAGACTCAAACTCCACGGCCATCCACAATCCAAACGAACGCACAGCCCGGATGGAGGGATGCACTAGCAGGCTCCGGAAGAGGGCTTCCTTTTCCGGTACACCTTTATAAAGCTTTTCTTCAGTCAAGGCTTCCAGTGCTGCTTTGCCGGCGGCACAGCACACGGGGTGGCCGCCAAAGGTGGTGATGTGGCCCAGGACGGGATTGTCGCTCAGGTGGCTCATAAGCTCGCGGCCCGCAATAAAAGCGCCCAGGGGCATGCCGCCCCCCAGGGCCTTGCCTAGCAGGAGTATGTCGGGCACGACACCAAAGTGCTCAAAGCCCCAGAGCTTACCCGTGCGTCCAAAGCCTGCCTGTATCTCGTCGAGGATGAAAAGCGTACCGGTCTGCCGGCAGCGCTGTTGCAGGGCTTGCAGCCACTCCTTTTGAGGAGCCATAATGCCGGCCTCCGCCTGCACGGTTTCAGCAATAACACAGGCCGTCTCTTCTGTGATGCGTTCCAGGTCGGGGAAAGAGTTATAGACCAGGTGATCCACGCCCGGCAGCAGGGGCCGGTAGGCGTTGCGCCAGTACTCGCTGCCCAGGATGCTCAGCGCGCCCTGGGTGGAACCATGGTAAGAATTGTTGAAAGCGGCAATACCGGTGCGGCCGGTGGCGCGCTTGGCCAGCTTCATGGCCCCTTCCACCGCTTCGGCGCCCGAGTTGGTGAAATAGACCGAGTTGAGCGAAGGCGGCAGGTGTCCGGCCAGCAGGCGGGCGTACTGTACCTGCGGGCTCTGTACAAACTCGCCATAGACCATCACGTGCATGTACTGGTCCACCTGGGCTTTAATGGCGTCCACCACCCGGGGATGGCGATGGCCTACGTTGGCCACCGAAATGCCGCCAATCAGGTCGATATACTGCTTTCCTTCCGCACCGGTGAGGGTGCACCCTTCAGCCTTCACGATTTCGATGGCCAGGGGGGCTGTAGAGGTTTGAGCCACGTGTTGCAGGAACAATTGCCGCAGGTTCATAGGGCACAAAACTATATCACAGATTCAATGATGAAACAGGATTTCGCAGAATGAAGGGCAGGCTACTTAAATTTGCCCTGAGTAATACCAGAAGTTCCTTGTTACCAGGGGCAATCTGCAATCATCCATCTAAAATCCGCAATCGAATGGCCTTGATCTTATCGGTAGAAGACAACACTCCCCAGTGGGGCGAAAACTGTTTTATAGCGCCTAATGCCACCATCGTGGGCGACGTGGTGATGGGCAGTGAGTGCAGCGTGTGGTTCAATGCCGTGGTGCGTGGCGATGTGAACAGCATCCGCATGGGCAACAAGGTGAACGTGCAGGACGGGGCGGTGATCCATGCCACCTTCCGGAAGACGAAAGCCATAATCGGCAACAACGTATCCATCGGCCATAATGCGATAGTGCACGGCTGCACCCTGCACGACAACGTGCTGGTGGGCATGGGCTCTATCGTGATGGACAATGCCGTGGTGCACAGCAACACCATTATTGCTGCCGGCGCCGTGGTGCTGGAGGGCACGGTGTGCGAGAGCGGCTCCATCTATGCCGGGGTACCGGCCAAAAAGGTGAAGGAGATCTCCCCCGAAAAGGTGGAAGGCGAGATCAACCGCATAGCGAATAACTATGTAGGCTACTCCAAATGGTTCGAGGCGGTGAATGAGGCCGGATTATAATATATGGGAAATATTTCCGTTCTTTAGGGACAAATAACGACACCATGAGAAGCGCTCGCATATTCATCCTGGCTGCCGGCCTGACGGTCATCTTCTCCTCCTGCAGCATGTTCAAGCCGAAGTATGGCTGCGGCACCAACGGCAAGAACGTGGGCGCCGAAAAAATGATCAGCGGTGAGATTCCTAAGAAAACCCCAAAGTTCAAGGCATAACAATTGCATAATGCAGCGGTAAGACCTATTTCTGTGTCTTATATATAGCTAAATTATCATTGTTATGAGTCTAACCCTACGAACCGCACTGGGGTGCACCGAAGCAGTCATCGACGACGATGGCGGATTAAAGCGTTTCTACCTGATTGCCGACATTTTAAGCGATGATTTCCAGGTAAACTTTACCAATAAAGAGGATGACTTTGACGCCATCAACTGGGACTTCTCTTTTGGCAGTCATCTTTTAACCCTTTGCTACAGCATTTACAACGGCATTTCTATTTTCCCCACCAAAACTAAGAACGCCAAAAAGCGCGACAACGTAGCGGTAGTGGAGCTGGCCAACGTGCTGGAAGGAAAGTTAATGAGTCTCGACCTGAAGCAGCAGATCGCCTGACCGGTATGATGCGTTCGGCAAATGAAGGAGGCTTCCTCCTTTTGAGTTCCTGTACTATTTGAGTAAACGCTACTCAAGGGCTTCTCCTTTTCTTTAAGGAAGGCCTGATCCCTCTCCTTTCTCCATTTCCTATAACTACCAGAACCTGTTGCTCTGCAGCCACTGCGCATTTTTTGTGCAGTCGTAGTGGATAGGGGAAACCCATGCCTGGAGAGAGAACGCGAATTAGAACGATCCCGATAGCAATCGGGAACACGAAGAGAAAGGGGAACGCGGATTATTATGATCCTGATGATCTTTAGCGGGTTCCCTAATCCTCTAAATCCCTCGAATCCCCCCAATCCAGGTTCAGACACTTTCCCCAAGACCCAAAACAGGAAGAAATAGGAAACATAGACCCACTTAGACCTACCCTACTTCTCCACCCCGTTAATGTTGAAGAACTTTACAGTGGATAGGCAAGAGTGCCCGCCTGAACGAGTCATTCGGGCAGGCTTATCCAGTAGTTCTTTGACATTACGGATTTGTGGCTGAAGGGGACCTGGGCTGCAGATTATGAAAGGTCCTGGTTCTTAGTCGGGATACTAAGAACAACTGACTCATTATAACTGAGGATGCGTGAGGACACGCACCTCGGCGATCAGGGAGTAAAGGTTGTGGTTTTCACGATTCACCATTGACCATTCACGGCAACGCCCGCAGCTGGCCTCCTACCAGCTATGCTCTTTGATGCTTTCGAGAATGTTGTAATAGCTGACGTAACGGTCTTCGCTGATTTCGCCGTTGCGGACGGCTTCCTTGATGGCGCAGTCGGGCTCGTTGATGTGCAGGCAGTTGTTGAACTGGCAGTCGTTCAGGCGCTGGCGCATCTCGGGGAAGTAGCCGGAAAGCTCCTGGCGCTCGATATCCACCAGGCCAAACTCGCGCATGCCGGGGGTATCGATGATGCGGCCGCCGAAGGGCAAGTCGTACATCTCGGCAAAGGTGGTAGTGTGCATCCCCTTACCGCTCCAGCCGCTGACGTCGCGGGTACGGATCTGCACCCCGGGCAGCACGGCGTTGATAAAGGAGGACTTCCCTACCCCGCTGTGGCCGCTGATCAGGGAGGTCTTGTCTTTCAGCAGGGTCTTGATCTCTTCGACGCCGGTGCCCTCTTTGACGCTCAGGGGCATGACGGTGTAGCCAATGGTTTCGTAAATAGCTTTCCATTCGGTGTAGGTCTCGAGTTCCTTCTTCTTATAGAGATCGAACTTGTTGAAGACGATAATGGCCGGCACATGGTACATCTCGCAGGCCACCAGGAAGCGGTCGATAAAGCCCTGAGAGGTCCGGGGGTCCTTGATGGTGGCAATAAGCAGCGACTGGTCGATGTTGGCAGCCACGATGTGCTGCTGGTGCTTCAGGCGCGGCGACTGGCGGTTGATGTAGTTGCGGCGGTCCTGGATCACGGTGATCATGGCGGAATTCTCGCCTTCGTTCTCCGGCTCCATTTCCACCACATCGCCCACGGCAATGGGGTTGGTGGAAGTGAGGCCATCGAGCTTCATCACCCCCTTGATCCGGGCGTTCCAGAACTTCCCGTTCGTATCCTTGACCGAATACCAGCTGCCTGTTGACCTGTAAACTGTTCCCTGCACCATTATGGAAATGTTCTAAGTAAAGTATAGCGCAAAATTATCTCCAAAAGCAGTAACAGCAGGGCCGCGCCGATAAACCAGATAAATTGTTCCTGGTAGCGGGTCTTTTGCACCACCTGCACATCGCTCTTTTCCAGGCGGTCGATCTGCTCATACACCTCCTGTAGGGCTTCCTTGTTGGTGGCCCGGAAGTACTCGCCCCCGGTTTGCACGGCAATGCGCCTTAGCAGGGCCTCGTCGATAAAGGGTGTGGTGCGGTCCACGATCCCGCTCCTTTCACTGCGGCCCACGGCCCCTTCACCCCCCATACCGATGGTATAGACCTTTACGCCCTTGGCCTTGGCGATTTCAAGGGCCTGGTAGGGAGTAATGAGGCGGGTTTCGGGTGCTTCTTCCTTGCCGTCGGTAAGTAGGATTACCACCTTGCTGGGCGATTTAGAGTTAGAAAGACGCTGTACGGAAGTGGCCAGGCCCTCTCCAATCAGAGTACCGTCTTCCAGCAAACCGGAGCGCAGCCCCAGAATCTGCAGGAGCAGGCCCTCGTGGTCGGTGGAAAGCGGGTACTGGGTAAAGCTCTCCCCCGAAAAAACCACCAGCCCTATCTGGTCTACAGGGCGGGCTTTTACGAAATCACCCGCCAGGTCTTTTGCTACCGCCAGCCGGGTGGGGTAAAAGTCCTGCGAGAGCATGCTGCCGCTCACGTCCATACAAAGAATAATATCGATTCCTTCTCCTTTCTTTTTACTCTGCACGTCTTTGATGCGTGGACGGGCCAGGGCCAGCAACACACAGCCCAGGGCAATCAGGCGCAGCCAGAAGGAAGCCGCCAGCAAGAAGTTGCGGCCGGTACGTACGGTGAAGGCTTCGGCTGTAGTGACGGTGAGCGTGGGCTTGAG